>JAYYUU010000137.1:0-6642 GCA_036343835.1 Candidatus Latescibacterota bacterium
CAAGCGAGCCGATCCGCGCGCGACAGCCAGCAGGGGTTTTAAGACGGCTTCTTAGGCCAGTTTTCGCTAACATTATGGACTTGGGTGAACTCTGTCAATACGCATATGGAAGGCTGAACTTGCACGGCACTTAGGGTCTTATCTGCCCAAGCCGAAAAGAGCGTATCCTTGACAAATGAACGAATGTGCAGTATATATAATTGCAGTTGTTCACATTTTCACTATTCCTCCCCAACTCGGAGGTGCATTTATGCCCAAACCCCTAACCGAACGCCAACAGGCGATTTACGACTTTATCGCCAATGCCATTCGCTCTCGGGGCGCCCCCCCCACCATCCGCGAAATTATGGATGTTTTTAAAATCAACTCCACTAATGGCGTGCGCACGACCCTCGCCGCGCTGGAGAAAAAGGGCCACATCCGCCGTCACGCACGCCTTTCCCGGGGTATCGAGCTAGTCGATTACGTCGAGCCCGAGCCCCTGTCTGCCGACCTGCGCGAAGTCCCGCTGATCGGCCGGGTAGCCGCCGGCGCTCCTATCTTAGCCACCCAGAATATCGAGAGCACGCTCAACGTCGATAAATCGCTGCTCCCCGCCTCGGGCGAGATCTTCGCGTTGCGCGTCCACGGCGAGAGCATGCGCAACGCCGGCATCCTCGACGGCGACATCGTCCTGGCCCGCCAGCAGGAGAGCGCCGAACGGGGCGATATCGTCGTCGCGCTACTCGGCGACGAAGCCACGGTCAAGCGCTATGCCCCCGACCTCGACGGCATCCGCCTCCTGCCCGAAAACGACGCCTTCGAGCCCATCGTCGTCCCTCCCGATTCCGATGGGTTCCGCATCGCCGGCAAAGTAGTCGGCCTCATGCGCCGCTTCTAAGGCCGCTGTTTTTCGGACAGCGAGACGCCCAGATGGATTCGGTTTCCCGCCGCGAACATGCCCACGCCATTTTTGCCGCCGGCCTCTCCGCGGCCGAACCCGGCCACTGCGTCCATCGCGCGCTGACCGTCGAAGGCAGCGAGTTGCGCTGCGGGAGGCGCAGGGTGGCCCTCGACTCGATCTCCACCCTGCGCGTAATCGGTGCCGGCAAGGCCACCGCGGCGATGGCTCTGGCCGCCGAAGAAATCCTCGGCGCGCGCATCGACGCCGGAGCCATCAACACCAAGTACGGCCACGCCTTGCCGCTGGCGCATATCGAGACCTTTGAGGGCGGCCACCCCGTCCCCGACGAAGCCGGGGTCGCCGGAACCCAGCGCCAACTCGAGTTGCTCGAAGACCTCGACCAAGACGCCTTGGTGATCGGCCTGTTCTCCGGGGGCGGCTCGGCCCTCCTACCCGCCCCTGCCACCGGTATTTCGCTGGCCGAAAAACAGGAAACCACCCGGCTGCTGCTCGCCTGCGGCGCAACCATTGACGAAATCAATGCCCTGCGCAAGCACCTCTCTACGCTCAAAGGCGGGCTGCTCGCTCGCGCTGCCGCCCCGGCCCACATCCTCGCCCTGCTGCTCTCCGATGTCATCGGCGACCCGCTCGACACCATCGCCTCCGGTCCAACCCACCCCGACTCAACCACCTTTGCCCATTGCCTGGAACTTGTCGATCGCTACGATTTGCGCCAACAACTGCCCGCGCGAGTCCGCCAACGACTCGAGGCCGGCGCAATAAGCCAGATCCCCGAAACTCCCAAAGCGGGCGATCCCTGTTTTGCCCAGGTCGAAAGTCTCGTCGTCGGCAATGGCAGCCTGGCCATCGACGCCGCGGCGCAACAGGCCCGCGCCCTCGGCTACGAGGTCCTCGTCCTCACCAGCCGCCTGCAGGGCGAAGCGCGCGAAGCCGCCTTTGCCCTCACCGCCATCGCCCAGGAGATTGCCCACGCCGATCGCCCCATTACCCGCCCCGCCTGCATCATCAGCGGCGGCGAGACCACCGTCACCTTGCGCGGCGATGGCGTGGGCGGTCGCAACCAGGAGTTGGCCTTGTCCGCCGCATTGTGCCTCGACGGCTGGCCCGCCATCACCTTGCTCTCCGGCGGCACCGATGGCACCGACGGCCCCACCGATGTGGCCGGGGCGCTGGTCGACGGCGAGACCCTGTCCCGCGCCCAGGCCAAAGGCCTGCAGGCCCGCGCCTGCCTCGACCGCAACGACTCCTACCATTTCTTTCAGGCCCTCGACGACCTCGTCATCACCGGTCCCACCGGCACCAATGTCATGGATCTGCAGATTCTCCTCATCGCCTGACCCACCTCATCTAGCCCCTGCCCTTGACACTCCCGAACCCTTCTGTTAGTATTGGCTTAGGCCGTTTCCACAACCCCTTCAATCCATGCCCAGACGCCTTTTTCCACTCGCAATCGCCCTTCTCCTCACCGAATCCGCCCACGCCGCCTCCAGTTATGCCGGCGAATTCCTCAGCCTGGGTGCCGGTGCCCGTTCGCTAGCCCTGGGCAGCGCCTATGTAGCCATCGCCGACGACGCCACCGCCGGCTACTGGAACGCCGCCGGTCTCGCCAACCTCGACCACCGCCAGGCCCATCTCATGCACGCCGAGCGCTTCTCAGGGCTGATCCAGCACGACTTTGTCGCCATCGCCCGCCCCGGTCGCCGCCTGCACGGCATGGCCTTGAGCCTGGTCCGCGTCGGCGTCGACGATATCCATTTCACCGAATTACAAGATCCCGGCCGCCCCATCGGCGCCGACAATCGCCCGCTGATTGCCTCGACCGAGCAGAGCGCCGACTACGCCCTGTATTTTTCGGGCGGTCGCCGCTTCGGCTCGCGCCTGGCTCTGGGCTTGAGCGCCAAGACCATCTATCGCCAGATCGCCGCCATCAGCGCCTATGGCTTCGGGCTCGACCTCGGAGCGCGCTATCAGCTGAGCCCCGGCATCGCGCTGGCGGCCAATTTGCGCGATATCACCACCACGCCGATCATCTGGAACACCGATAGCACCGACCGCATCCAGCCCTCGCTGCTGCTGGGCCTAGCCTACGCCCTGCCCCTAGCCGGCGGCCAGACCACCGCCGTCATCGCCACTCGCTCCGGCGGCGAGGCCGCCGAGGCCGCCGACAGCACCCAACTCAATGCTGGCATCGAATATCGCCATCGCTATCTCGCCCTGCGGGCCGGATTGGAGGAAGGTCGCCAATCCCTCGGGCTCGGTCTTATGCCCCACCGCAACCTCAACCTCGACCTGGCCTATTTGCAGCACGATGAGCTCGCAGCCACCTACCAGTTTTCCGCCGGCTTCCGATTCTGAGCAGCCCCGCGTCGGCTACGTAGCCCTCGCCGGTCGCCCCAATGCGGGCAAATCCACCCTCTTCAACGCCTTGCTGGGCCAGCGGCTCTCCATCGTCACCGCCAAACCCCAGACGACCCGGGGCCGCATTCTCGGCATTCTCACCCGCCCACAGAGCCAGATCATCTTCTTGGACACGCCGGGCCTGCTCGACGCCGACTACAAACTGCACGAAACCATGGAGCACCAGATCGACCAGGCCGCACGTCAGGCCGACCTGGTCTTATTGCTCGTCGACGCTTCGCGCCCCAAAGACCGCGGCGTGCTGGTGCGCCGCTTCTTGGACCGCACCCGGGTCCCGGTCATGGCCGCGCTCAACAAGATCGATCTTTTAGAGCCAGGCCAATTGGACGCGCGGCAAAAGCAGTTCACCACCGAACTCGGCATCCCCACTCCGACCCCCATCTCCGCCCTGCGCGGCGATGGACTCGACGAATTGCTGGCCCAGATCGAAGCCCAACTCCCCTACGGCCCCAAGCTCTACCCCGACGATATGGTCGCCGAGCAGCCCGAGCGTTTTTTCGTCGCCGAATTGATCCGCGAAGCGGCCTTTGAAGACCTCGAGGACGAACTGCCCTATGCCATCAATGTCGATATCGAGGAATTCAGCGAACGCCCGGGGCGCAAGACCTATATCAACGCCATCCTCTACGTCGAACGCGAAAGCCAGAAGGGTATCGTCATCGGCAAAAAGGGCAAGCGCCTGCACGCGATCGGGCGCCGGGCCCGCGCCGCGGTGGAGGAATTGCTCGCGGCGCCGGTCTATCTCGAGCTATGGGTGAAAATCCGTCCAAATTGGCGCAATAAAGAACGCGATTTAAAGGAATTCGGCTATCTCTAAGACCAGCGAAGGAGCCACAATGAATGTACTGGTCGTCGGCAAGGGGGGGCGCGAACACGCGCTGGTGTGGAAGCTGGCGCAGAGCCCGCGCATCGACAAACTCTACGTCGCCCCGGGCAATCCCGGCATGGCAGACTTAGCCGAATGCGTCGATATCCGCGTCGACACGCCCGTGTCGGAGCGCGACAAACTCTTTGGCGAAATCGAGCGCCTGATCGCCTTCGCCAAAGAGCGGCAAATCGGCCTGACCGTCATCGGCCCCGACGACGCCCTCGCCGGGGGTATCGTCGACCGCTTCCAAGAGCACGGACTCAAGGTATTTGGTCCCACCGAGGCGGCAGCCCAAATCGAGAGCAGCAAGGCCTTCGCCAAAGAGCTGATGGAACGCATCGGGGTCCCCACCGCCCGCCATCGCACCTTTACCACTAGCGCCGCCGCCTGCGATTATATCCGCGCCCAGGGTGCGCCGATCGTGGTCAAAGCCAGCGGCCTGGCCGCCGGCAAGGGCGCCGTCGTCTGCCACAGCGAAGCAGAAGCGCTGGCCACCGCCCGCGAAATGCTGGAGGAAGACGCCTTCGGCAGCGCCGGCAGCGAAATCGTCATCGAAGATTATATGCTCGGCGAGGAGGCCTCGCTCTTCGCCCTGTGCGATGGCGAGCACTTTGTCACTTTGGTCCCCGCCCAGGACCACAAAGCCATCTACGAGGGCGATAAAGGCCCCAATCCCGGCGGCATGGGCGCCTATGCCCCGGCCCCGGTGATGACGCCCGAATTAGTCCAGGAAGCCGAGACGCGCATTATCCAGCCCGTGCTCGACGAGATGCGCCGAATGGGCATCCCCTACCAGGGCGTGCTCTACTGCGGGTTGATGTTTACTGAAGAAGGACCCAAGGTCGTCGAATTCAACGCCCGCTTTGGCGATCCCGAATGCCAGATCCTCATGCCGCTGATCCAAACCGACCTCGTCGACATCCTCGAAGCCGCCTGCGATGGCCGCCTGGACCAGGTGCAGATAGCCAACTCCTCCGAGGCCGCCGTCTGCGTCGTGATGGCCTCCAACGGTTATCCAGGGTCGTACGACAAGGGATTCGCCATCGGCGGGCTGGAGACTTTCGCCGACCGGGGCGACATCGTCGTCTACCACGCCGGCACCGCCCGGTGCGAAGGGGGTTTCTGCACCGATTCGGGTCGGGTGCTATGCGTGACGGCCATCGGTGCCGACATCCAGACGGCCGTCGACAAGGTCTATACCGCCGTCGACCAAATCTCCTTCGACAACGCCTATTGCCGCCGCGATATCGCCCATCGGGCGTTGGCCAGGGATAGTTAATTCTGCCATATCTCCCAACAAACGATAAGGCCCCCAATCCTTGCAGACTGGGGGCCTTATCGTTTGATGAGGTCTAATCAGTTAGTTCGTCAGGCCACCGTATCGACAGCCTGCCCGCGGCCCTGCTCTTGCTCTACTTGCAGGTTCTGGCCCCGGTTGTTTTCCTCGCGCTGCGCCTCCTGGGCTGCCTCGCGCCGCTGCGCCTGCTCGGCCCGATCCTGGGCGCGAGCTTCCTGCTGGCGTTCGGTGCGCTGAGCCTGTTGCTGACGGCGGCGCTCGGCCTGATCTGACCGGGCTTCTTCGCGCTCCTGACGATCGGCGCGGGCCTGGGAGCTATTGGCCTGGTCGGCGTCCTGGACTCCCGCGCGGGCGGGGGTTACTTCAGACATATCCTACCTCCTTGGGGGGGAAGCAAATCATCCTTGATCACTAGGCAATATAGTCAACAAGCGGACCTAAATCAATATTTTATACCGGGCTGCACCATTGCCGGCCCGCCGTATCATTTCTATATTTTTGCCATGCCCCAAGACATCCTCCACCTCCGCAATATGCGCTTCTTCGCCTATCACGGACTCCTGCCACAAGAAAATGAACTCGGTCAGTTCTACGAGGTCGATCTCGAGCTCCACGGCGATTTCCACCAGGCCGGGCGCAACGACGATATCGAAGCGGCGATCAACTATCCCGAAGTATACGCGCTCATCGCGGAAATCGTCACCGGCGAACCGTGCAAATTGGTCGAAGCCCTGGCCGAACGCATCGCCGAAAAGGTCGGCGCCCACTGCGCCCCGATCGACTTGGTCGTCAGGGTCCGCAAACCCAACCCCCCGATCGCCGTGCACTTCGATGGCATCGAAGTCGAGATATGCCGTTCCTATGCCTGAACGGGCCCATATCGCCATCGGCTCCAACCTGCACGACCGCCCCACCTATCTCGCCGCCGGACTCGCGGCCGTCGCCGCCCTGCCCAACCCGCGCGTCACCGCCGTCTCCAGCATCTACGAGACCCCACCCCTGGGCCCACTCGAGCAACCCGACTATCTCAACGCCGTCTTGGCAGTGGAGACCCTGCTCGCACCCGAGGAGCTGCTCGCCTCCATGCTCCAGATTGAAAAAGACCATCTCCGCCAACGCCATATCCATTGGGGACCGCGCACCCTCGACCTCGAC
>JAYYUU010000138.1:0-7108 GCA_036343835.1 Candidatus Latescibacterota bacterium
CTCCGCTTTTTGATATTTTCCTACCGATCCAAGAGACGCGCCATGTCGCCGCCCACCAGGTTGCGCAAACCAGGCTCTGGGCATCGATCGCGTTCAGACGACCCTTACACCAATGGGACCACTTCGGGTCAAAGGATAGCACCGTTGTGAGGCGATGTCAAAATCCCGCTGCGATGGGAGACCTCATCGGATTAAAGGGGTTCGAACGGGCAAAGAAGTGTCCCAAGTCCCTGGGCATATCCCAGCCAGCGAGCCTATTTTGCTGTACCGAGTTTCTCACCTATCTTACGACTGAGTTCGTCCGTTGGGTTCGGTAGTTTTCTCGGCGCGGCAAGGGATCATTCCCCAGACGCAAAATTGACAGCCGGATGTCGATATCGCCCATCCTGATTCGCCGTCGAATTCCTCGCTAATAGACCGTCGCCAGTGCTGGCAGCAAGACTGGCAAGGAGAGTCAAGTATGAAGCGCAGTACCGATCGCATTCTGACCACCCATGTCGGCAGCCTGGCCCGCCCGGTGGACCTGCTCGATCTGATGAAGGCCAAGGTCAACGACGAGCCATATGACGAGGACGCCTATGCCAAGCGGATTCCGGCCGCCGTGGCTGAGATCGTTCGCAAACAGGCCGACAGCGGCATCGATATTGTGACCGACGGCGAGCAGAGCAAGCTCGGTTTCTCCGCTTATGTGGGCGAGCGTTTGGAGGGCTATGAATCGCGGCCGGGCTTTATCGACAAGGACGAGTTTTCGGAGGAGCTGGCCGCTTTCCCCGAGTACTATGAGCGCTACTTCGCCGAGGCCATGCACGGAGGCGCGGTGACCAAGGTCGACCCGGTGGTCTGCACCGGCCCGATTCGCTACAAAGGCACCGATGCGCTGCACCGGGACATCGAAAATCTCAAAGCCGCCGTCCAAGAGGTGGATGTGGAGGATGTCTTCATGCCCGCCGTGGCGCCAGGTGGCGTGGGCGGGAACGAGTATTATTCGACGGAAGAGGAATACATGCAGGCGGTCGGCGAGGCCATGCGCACCGAGTACCAGGCGATCGTCGATGCCGGCTTCATCGTGCAGATCGACGATCCCTGGATGACGGTGGTCCATGGCGATGGCTCGCTGAGCATGGAGGAGCGGCTGCGAAAAATCGAACTATCGGTCGAGATACTCAACCACAGCCTTCGCGACATCCCCCCCGGAAAAGTACGGCTGCACACCTGCTACGGGATCAACGAGGGCCCACGCATCCACGACGCCGCGCTCAAGGACATCGTGGGGATCATGCTGAAAGTAAATGCGGGCGCCTATTCGTTCGAGGCGGCCAACCCGCGGCACGAGCACGAATACCACGTCTGGGAAGAGGTCGAGCTGCCAGAGGGCAAGCTGCTCATCCCGGGGATGGTCGCCCATGCCAACAATATCGTCGAACACCCCGAGCTGATCTGCGAGCGCATCATCCGCTTTGCCAATATAGTGGGCCGGGAGCATGTGATCGCCGGGACCGATTGCGGCTTTTCCACCCAGGCCACCTACACCCCAGAGGTCCATCCGACCGTGGTGTGGGCCAAATTCCAGGCCATGGCCGAAGGGGCACAGCTGGCAACGGAGCAGCTCTGGTGAGGTTTGATCCGCCGCAACATCCTTCTTTTCATCGACTCAATCAACCAGGACCATAGCTATGGACAATCCAGTATGTCTGGTCACCGGCTCCAGCAGTGGCATCGGCACGGCCATCGTGGAGGCATTCGCCGCCCATGGCTACGACGTGGTAGTGCACTACAATTCGGGCAGTGATCCTTCCGATCCCCGCGACCACAAAAAATCCGGCGCAGAGCGGGCGGCGGCCGTGGCCGAGAAATTGCAGGCGACGCACCAGGTGCAGGCACTGAGCCTGGGCGCTGACTTGAGCCAGCCCGAAGCAGCGTTCAGTTTGGTAGACCAGGCCTACGAGCATTTCGGTCGTCTGGATACCGTCGTCAGCAATAGCGGCGTAACCAACTATGTGCGCGGCGAAGACGGGCAGATCGCGCGCTATCGCTTCACCGAGACGCCCATCGATCATCTAGAGCAGGAAATGGATCGGGTCATCAGCGTCAATCTCAAAGGGGCCTATCGCCTGTGCCAGCGCGCGCTCAAGTATATGATCGAACAGGCCGAAAACGAGCGGCAGGCCGGGAGGGAAGTCCCGCACCGCAGCTTGCTGTTTATCGCCACGGTCTCGGATGTAGCGCCCGACAGTACGCGGATTCCCTATGGAGTAAGCAAGGCCGGGCTCAACCACGTGGTCTTGGGTGCCGCTTTTGAAGGAGGGCGGCACAATATTACCGTCAACGCCCTCCGTCCGGGGGTGGTGGAGACGCCGCTGACATCGCGTCCTTCCGGCATTGTCGATCCGCTGACTAACCAGGAGTATACTGTAGCCGAGACCTACGGCCTGATGGCCGAGGGGGGCTCGCAGGCGCTGCCGCGCATCGGCCAGCCCGAAGATATTGCCGGCGCCGCCTTGGCCTTCACCCAGATTCCCTACATGACCGGTCAGTTGATTGCCGTGGACGGGGGATTCACGTTGGTCAATGGTTTTCCCAATCGCGAGTTGTTTTTGCAGGAAGGCATGCGGCGGCGACAAAGTGAGCAAGGAGGTCAATAATGGACCAGCGCGAATCAGCGGCGGTAATTGAGGCGGCGCGGGTAGCTACAGCCGCGTACTGCGCCGGAGATACCGCCGCCTTTCTGCCGTACATCCACCCCCAGCGCACCACTTTCGGACCGGACGGCGGCCGTCTGGCGGCCTTCGACGCAAAGGCCCTGCGGGCTGGAATGGCCGCGGGTACGGTCCAGGCGCAGGTCGAATGGCAGGACCTCCAGGCCACCGTCTACGGAGATGTCGCCGTCAGTACGGGATATCTGGTGGGCACCTGGACCATCGGCGACAGCACTCGAGAAGGCACCTGGCGGGAAACCATAGTCTGGCTCAGGCAGGGCCAGGGCTGGCAGGTCGCCCATCTGCACGTATCCGAGTGGCTGGCTTGATGGGACGAGCGGCTGGGGGAATTGTTCGGCACAGATGTGGGTAGCGAAGGCCCGCTGGAGGAGATCGACGCAGCCCTGGGACTGGACTGAGCCACAACCTCCTGAATCTTCGGGAAAAAAGGATAACAACTATGAGTGCAACGCGATCATTCCGCCTGGGGTATTCGATCATCACCTGGGGCGGAACGCCCGATATAGACCAGGCCCTGGGGGCCATCGCCGGGGCGAGTTGGGAGGGAGCCGAGTTTACCAGCACGTCCCTCGAATGGCTGGGTACGCCGCGCCATTTGCGGGCCGTATTCGACCGCTACGAACTGCCCTTAGTCTGCATCTTCGGTGGCGTCAACCTAGCAAACGACCCCGTGCACATCGAAAGGCAGCGTCGCCGCATCGAGTTCGCGGGCGAAATGGGTTGCGAGGTGTTTTGCTTGCTCGGGGCATCGCGGGTGCACCAGCGCTTGCCCACCGACGACGAGTTCAAACGCCTGGCCGACCAGGCCGAAACCTTCATCGACCACGCCGAGCCCTACGGCCTGCAGGTGGCCTATCACGCCCACCCGCGCTGCACGGTCGAAAGCGAGGAGGAACAGGACAAGCTGCTGTCCTACACCGAGCGCCTGCAGGTCTGCGTCGACGTGTCGGTGGCGGCGCTGATGGGCGAGGATGCCAATGCCCAACTGCGCAAATACCGCGACCGCCTGGCCTACGTGCACATGAAGGACTGGGCGCGGGGCAAGTTCTGCGAGATGGGGCAGGGCACGGTGGGGTTGGACTTCGGCGCGATTCGCGAGACCCTCAACGAGATCGATTACCAGGGTTGGGTGATGGGGGAATTGTCGACCTATGCCGATACCGACGCCGTCGAATCGTGTTATGCCAACCGCAAGTATCTCGAATCCGTCGGGTACTGAAGGCAGGGAAAGACCTTGGTGAAAATCCCATTTTGCCCGATCGGCGGCATGGGCCTGGCCGGTGTGCTGCTCGCGCTGGTTGCCTGCGGCAAATCCCCTTCCTCCGTCGACGCGCCGCAAGAGCTCCACGGCCGCATCGCCACTTTTGCCGGGACCGGGGACGCGGGTTTGGGCGCCGAAGGCGTCGGTCCGCTGGAGAGCGAGCTCTATCTGCCCCAGGACCTGACCATCGGCCCCGACGGTCGTCCCTATATCCTCGACTGGAACAACCATCGGATCCGCGTCGTCGACGACGGGCTGATCCACACGCTGATCGGCTCCGGCGGGTTGGGCGACGCACCGGCTGGCCCGGCGCTGGAAGTGGGTTTTAACCACCCGACGCACGTGTCTTTCGACCCGCTGGGGCGGCTGATCGTGTCGGCCTGGCACAATTCCAAGATCCTGCGCTACGATTTCCGTACCGGCCTCGTCGAGCCGATCTGCGGCACGGGTCGGCGCGAATACAATGGCGATGGCATGCCCGCCACAGAAGCCTGGCTGAACCTGCCGAGTTCGACGGCGTTCGATTCGTTTGGCCGCATGTATATTTCCGACCAGGAAAGCCAGCGTATCCGCAGGATCGGCCTGGACGGTACCATCACCACCGTCGTCGGCACCGGCGAGCCGGGTTTTTCGGGCGACGGCGGGCCCGCGGACCAGGCCACGATCAAAGGGCTCTCGGGTCAGGCGGCCCCGCCGACCAGCCGCATCGTCCTGGATCTGAACGACAATCTCTATCTGGCGGATACCTTCAACAATCGCATCCGCAAGGTGGATGCGAGCGGTGTCATCACCACCATCGCCGGCGACGGCACCGACTTCCGCTTCGGCGACGTAAGCGATCTCGGCGAAGACGGCCCGGCGACGGCGGCGGCGTTGCGCTGGCCCTGCGATATCGCCATCGACGCGGGCGGCAACCTCTATATCGCCGACACCTTCAACCACGGTATCCGCCGGGTGGATCCGGACGGCATGATTTCCACCGTTGCCGGCCAATGCGGCGTGCCCGGTTTCGCCGGCGACGGCGGCGATTCCCGCGAAGCCCTGCTCGACCGCCCCTACGGGATCGACCTAGACGCGGGCGGCAACCTCTATGTCGCCGATACCAAAAACCAACGGATCCGGGTAGTTTACCGTTGACGCGCGGGATGGGGCGGAAGTCGGTCCCTGTGCACGCCGTGAATCGACTGCCTATTATTGAATGCGCTGATAGGGGTGTCAGCCAGGTATCGCTGCGGAGAAAAAAGTGAGTGAACAACAGCCAACAAGCCCTGCGCTAGGCCGCGGGGACCGATTACTGCTCTATGGTACGGTGGCAACGACCGGAGCGGCGGTGATGATGCTCGAGCTGCTGGGCACGCGAATCATCGGCCCCTATTATGGCGTGAGCCTCTACGTGTGGTCCTCGGTGATCTCGGTGACCTTGATCGCCCTGTCGCTGGGCTACTATCTGGGCGGGGTGTTGGCCGACCGTCAGCCGGGCTTCCGGCTGTCCTACGCCATCGCCCTCGCCGGGCTGAGCGCGGTCGCGATTCCCTTTATCAGCCACCCGGTCCTGTTGTGGACCAACGATCTGGGCATGCGCGGCGGGGCCTTTGCCAGCGCCTTGTTGCTCTTTACCGCGCCGCTGGCCTTTTTGGGGATGGTGGGGCCGCAGGTGATCAAGATGGCGACTTTGCGCCGCGAGGGCGTGGGGATGGCCGCCGGTTCGGTCTTCGCGATCAGTACCGTCGGCAGCGTGGCGGGCACCCTGCTATTGGGCTTTTACCTGCTGCCGGAACTGGGGTCGAAGGCGATACTCTACGGCGTCAGCGCGGTCTTGGGCCTGTTGGCGGTGGTGGTGGCCTTCTATGATCTGCGCAGGGGTTTCGACGCAGTGGGCAAGGTCGCGCTCATTGGAGCCGTGACCGGGGCGGGACTGTGGTTAAAGGTCGGCGAAGCGCCACCCGCGTCTGGGGATTATCGCTTGGTTCACGAAGCGGAAAGCCACTACGGCTGGGTGCGGGTGATCGACGACCGCGCCCATCGGGTGCGGTGGATGATGTCAGACGCTTCGGTGATCGGCGCGATGCGGCTCGACACCCGGGGGGTCGTGCTTATGTACCAGCAGATCGTCTCGTCCCTGCCCCACTTGCGGCCCGAGGGCCGGGACGCGCTGCTGGTCGGCCTGGGCGGGGGCCATATCGCGATGGCGCTAAAAGAGCAGGGGGTGGTGACCGACGCGGTGGAGATTGACCCGGTGGTGGCGCAGGCGGCGCGGGATTATTTTCTCTACGATCCACCGGGCGCGCTGCTGGTCGGCGACGCCCGCTACGAGATCCGCAACCTCGACAAGCGCTACGATTTTATTATCCACGACTGTTTCACCGGCGGGTCGGTGCCCAGCCACCTGTTGAGCGTCGAGATGTTGCGCGACCTCGACCGGCTGCTTAAAGCCGACGGCCTGCTGGTGCTCAACTTCGTCGGCTTTACCAAAGCGCCGGCTTCCGCCGCCACCGAGGCGGTATACCGGACCCTGGGCGAGATTTATCCACACCGGCGGGCGCTGGTTTCGCTGCCGGGCGAGGATTTCAACGACTTCGTCTTCCTGGCGTCGCACCAACCGATATCCCTGGAGGTCGCCGCGGAGATCCTCGCCCCCGATGGCGAGACGCCGCTCTATGCGTGGCTTGCCGAACGCGAGCAGACCGTAGCCGAAGGCGGGGCGTTGATCACCGACGATTTCAATCCACTGGAAAAGTTGCAGGTGGCCAAGACCGAACGCTACCGCGAGATTCTGCTCGAGCGGATGGGGCCGATGTTGTTGGCGTTTTAAAAGGAGTGCGAACAACCCGATCTTAGGCGTTTATCTCATTCGAGCGCAACGTGGTTAGGGATCGCACCCCCAGCAGGACGGCTGGGTGATCGTCGAGGCGGAAGGCGTTTATGCCGGTGACGCGCCCCGAAAACTTTCAGGCCATGCTGATGGGGCCTTCCAGGCGCACTACCCACCCGACTAGGATGAGCAGGACCAGATGAAACACCTCGCCGCCGGCCTCACCCTGTCAGCCACGACCCTCTGCCTCGCCAACGACAAACCGCTCGATTTCTGGGACGAAGAGATCCGGCTCTTCGGTGCGGCACCCCCCGGGCA
>JAYYUU010000139.1:0-17848 GCA_036343835.1 Candidatus Latescibacterota bacterium
TGGTCTGCTGCTGGGATCGGCCTCGTTCGCATCGGCGCTACCGTTGACTTTTTTGTGCGCCGAATACGTTTACCTGCCCATTCCTCTTGCGGTCGCACCCTGGTATGAAGGGGGTTGCAATTTGATGATGAGTCCCGTATGCAATATGCACGCTTGCTGAGCGTTGCCCCGATCCTCCTGGTGTTGGGTTGCCAGAGCCCGGCGCTGACGGCGGCCAAGCTCTACCTCAAGCAGGATCAGTCGCAAAAGGCCAAGGAGCAGCTCGTGCTGGTTCTCGAAACCGAACCGCAGAATGCGGAAGCCCACTTTCTGCTGGGAAAAATCTACAGCGTCGAGGGCGACTATGCTGCAATGGATGCTGCATTTGCGCGTTCAGTGGACTTGAGTCCCAAGTTTAGGGACCAGATCGAGCAGACGCGCGAGTACTACTGGGCGCGCGAGTACAATGCTGGCGTTGGCGACGCTCAGGGTGAAGATGCCGAGTTCGACCGGGCGCTAGACCGATTCAAGAACGCCGTTCTCATCCGGCCCGAGCGTCTCGAGGCCTGGCGCAATCTCGCCTACGTCTACTACCAGATCGGCCAGGCCGACGCGGCCATCGCCACCTACCAGAGGATCGTCTCGGCGGATCCCGCGGATGCCAGCTCCTTGTACAGCCTCGGGGTGCTTTATCTGAACCAGGACCGCTACCAGGAGGCAGTCGGCACGCTCTCGCAACTGGTCGAGGTCGATCCCCGCCATTTAGATGGCCATATCAACCTCGCGGTAGCCCAGGTCCATACCGGCGATGATAAGGGGGCCGAGGACCATTACCGCAAGGCTATCGAAATCGACCCCGGGGCGCCCAATTCCTACTACAATTTGGGCAATCTCTACTGGCAGCAGGAAGAGTATACCGCGGCGCTGAAGGCGTACGAGAAGACGGTCGAGCTCAAGCCCGACGATGGGGATGCGCGCTACAATTTGGCGATTACCTACCTGGCGCTGGAGGATATGGACAGCGCGTTGCCTTTGTTGCAGCAACTCAGTGAGATGACGCCCGACAATGCTTTGGTGTGGCGGGAGTTGGGGCGGATTTATGCGCATAAGGGGAGGCTGGAGGAAAGTAAACGAGCATACTTTCTATCGGAAAACCTACACGCGTACCGACCTGAGATTGATCATCCATAGCCTGAGATTGATCATCCACGGACCGCCTACCCGCAGCTTTAGCGCCCAATGCTAGATGCCGTATATTTATCAGTGCTATGATCCAGTATACCATCCAACGCATCCTGCTCGCCATCCCGACTCTGCTCGGCATCACCCTGCTGACCTTCCTGATTATGCGACTGGCGCCTGGCGACCCGGTTGATCTCTTTTTGGGGGGAGTCGCCGGGAGTGAGGGGATTTCCACTGATCGCCAGGGGGATATGGAGAAGACGCGGCGGGATTTGCGTCGGCAGCTGGGGCTGGACCAGCCATTGCATATCCAGTATTTGCGCTGGCTTTCAAATTTGGTGTTGTGGGTGGAGGATCTGGATGCGTTCGAACGCGGGGCATTGCTGGCCGATGCGGTACTCATCGAGTTGCCGGCGGCGGCGCGGGGGGAGTTAAAGGCGCTGGAAGGCGCGGCGCGCAAGGCGCGTTTTCTCGAGCATTTCCGCAGCTTGTATCCCGGGCGCGTCGATGAATTGATCGCATCGCCCTTTTGGCAGAGCCGCCTGTTCTCGGCGGAGGCCAATTACGCCTATGGGGGGTCGGGGATCGAGCTTTGGCAGACGGACGATTGGCGGCTGGTCACGCTCAATCTGGGGCGTTCGTTTAAGGACCAGGAGCCGGTGATCGACCACATTCTCAACCGGCTGCCGATCACGCTGGAGATCAATCTCATCAGCCTGGTCTTCGCCTATCTGATCGGCGTGCCATTGGGGGTTTTGCTCTCGGTCCGGCAGAATACGGCCTTCGATCGGGTGGCGACGACCGGGACGTTTATGCTGTGGTCGATGCCGTCGTTCTGGGTCGGCATGTTATTGATCCTCTTTTTCTGCAATAAGGAGTTCTTCTACTGGTTCCCCGCCTCGGGGATTCAGTCGCTGAACGCGAGCGAAGAGTGGGATTTCTGGCGGCTTTTCACCGACCACGCCCACCATATGGTTTTGCCGGTACTGGCCTCGACCTACGCCAGCTTCGCCGGGATCTCGCGCTATATGCGCACCAGCATGCTGGAGAATTTGCGGCTGGACTATGTGCGCACGGCCCAGGCCAAGGGTTTGCGCTATCGGATTGTGGTGTTGCGCCACGTGCTGCGCAATTCGCTGATTCCCATCGTGACGCTGATGGCCGGCCTGTTGCCGGGGATGATCGCCGGGTCGGTCTTTGTCGAGACGATCTTTACCATTCCGGGGATGGGCTTTTTGGCCTTCCAGTCGGTTATCGTCCGCGATTATCCGATGGCCATGGCGCTCTTTACCATCGGCGGGGCGCTGTCGCTGGCGGGTATCCTGGTGGCGGATATCCTGCTCAAGGTGGTAGATCCGCGCATCGATTTCGCGAGCGTGCAGGGATGAGCGCAGTGACGACCGACAAGACGCCGGCGGTAGTCGAGGCGGGTCAATCCCATGCGCGGATCGTCTGGGGGCAGTTCAAAAAGAACACGCCGGCGCTGCTCAGCCTCTGCGGTATTGTCCTGCTGACGCTGGTGGCCATCGGCGCCGATCTGCTGGCCGGGGACAAGCCCTATTATATGCAGTACCAGGGCAATGCGTATTTCCCCGTTTTTCGCCAATACGGAATCTATCTCGGGGTGATGGAGTGGCCCGCGGAATTGAGGCGCCGTCGCAACTTCAAAAAGCTCAAGATCGATCAGGCCGTATTCCCGCTAGTGCCCTACGCACCCGGCGAGATTCGCCTGCGGGATAAATACCAGCCTCCCGGCGCCGAGCACTGGTTGGGCACCGACCGTTTGGGTCGCGACGTGCTTTCGGGCTTGATCCACGGCACGCGCTATGCGTTGACCATCGGCTTGGTCGCCGTCGGCATCTCGCTGGCAATCGGCTTGGTCACCGGGGCGTTGGCGGGTTATTTCGGGGGGTGGATCGATCTGGCGCTGTCGCGCATTTTCGAGCTCTGGGCGGCGATCCCCAGCTTCTTCCTGATCTTGACGGCAGCGGCGTTTTTTCCGCCCAGCCTGTTTTTCGTGATGATTATTATCGGCTTTACCAGCTGGGTCAATATCGCCCGCCTGACGCGCTCGCAATTTTTGCAGGTGCGCAGTTACGACTATGTGGCCGCCGCCCGCAGTCTGGGCTATTCGAATGGGCGGATCATGTTTCGCCATATCCTGCCCAACGCCATCGGACCGATTCTGATCCCGGTGGCCTTCGGGGTGGCCGGGGCGATTCTCGCCGAGTCGGGTTTGAGTTTTTTGGGGGTGGGCGTGCCGGCGGAGGTCATTACCTGGGGCGCGCTATTGGCTGGGGCGCGCAGCAATGCGGCGGCCTGGTGGCTGGTGGTGACGCCGGGTTTGGCGATCTTTGCCACCGTGACCCTCTACAATTTGCTGGGCGACGGATTGCGCGATGCGCTGGATCCCAAGCTCAGAGGCTCAGGCGGTGAGAAAAGCGGGTAGCTCTTCGTTGGCCAGGATCTGGTCGAGGGTCTGGCGCTGGCGCACGAGGTGCAGTTGGCCGTCGGCGTCGCGCAATACTTCGGGCGCTTCGGGGAAGGAATTGTAGTTTTTGGCCGCCATCGCGGCGCAGTAAGCGCCGCTGCCGCCGATAAAAACCGCGTCGCCGATTTGCGGTTCGGCGAGTTGGCGGGTTGCAAGCTCTTCGGGATTGTCGGGTGCGGGAGTGAGGATATCGCCGCTCTCGCAGCAATGGCCGGAGATCAGATACTCGCCCTGGCCGCGCGTCTGTCCAGCGGCTGGAACGACGACGATGGGGTGCTGGGCCCCGTACATGCTGGGCCGCAAGACTTCGGTCATGCCGCTGTCGACCTTGATAAAGCGATAGCCTTTTGCGCCGGTGTCGACCACGTCAATCACGCTGCAGACCAGTGCGCCGGCGTTGGCGACGAAGAAAGTCCCCGGTTCTACTTCTAGACGTAGTTTGCGGCCGTGTGCTTTGGCGAAGCGCGCGAATTCTGCGGCGACGGGTTGGCCGGCTTCTCGCAGATCGGTCGATGCTTCGCCGGCCATCCGTCCGACCCTGAACCCCCCGCCCATGCTCACGCGTTCGACATCGGGTAGCTCGGCGGTCACCGCCAGTATCAGCCGGGCGCAGTGCTGCCAGACCTCCGGATCGCTCCCCGAGCCGATGTGGCTGTGCAAGCCGGTGATGCGGAGCTGGTGGGCAGAGGCCGTGGCGCGGACCTGGTCGAGATATTCGTGCCAGATGCCGAAGCTCGACGAAGGGCCGCCGACATTGGTGCGATTGCTGTGGCCCGAGCCCAGCCCCGGGTTGATGCGCACCGAGACCTCGCTGTGGGGAAAGAGCCGGCCATAGGCGGCGAGCTGGTGTAGCGAACAGGCGTTGAAGAGCACGCCCTGGGGCACCAGCCCGGCCAGATTGTCGGGTAGCTGTTGGGCGGTGAGCTGGATCTGGTCGGCGGGCACGCCGGCGCGCATGGCCCTGAGCGCCTCGTAGCCGCTGCTGGCGTCGATATGCAGGCCGGCGCGGTTGAGGATGCGGATGACGGCGGCGGAAGGGCAGGCCTTCATCGCGTAGCGAGCCGTCAGGCCATGGGCGTTGGGAAAGGCCAACGCCTCTCGCGCCTGCGCTTCGAGGGTTTGCTGATCGTAGACGAAGGCGGGGGTCCCAAACTGGCGCTGGACGGTGCGGACCTGGTCTGCAGAAAGGAATGAAAGCTTTTCCATAGCGGGCTCTAACTTGATATTTTTCAACATAATTTATAGTTTATTGAGATCTTAGATTATCGCCACCTGACCCCATTCTGTCAAGATTGCAATGAGCACCTATATCCTCGGCATTTCCGCTTTTTATCACGATAGCGCGGCCTGTTTGGTGCGCGACGGAGCGATCGTCGCCGCCGCCCAGGAGGAGCGCTTCACGCGCGTGAAACACGATCCCAATTTTCCCATTAACGCCATTCGCTACTGTCTGCAAGCGGGGGGCATTGCGGCCAAAGATCTCCACTGCGTGGGGTTTTACGACAAACCCCTGTTGACCTTTGAGCGCCTGCTGGAGACCCATCTGGGCACCTCGCCCTTGGGCATCCGGCTCTACTGGAAGAGCATGGTGGTGTGGCTCAAGAAAAAGTTGTGGATTCCGCAGTTGATCCAGGATGAGTTGGACTGCGAGGTGCCGGTGCTCTTCGGCGACCACCACGAATCGCACGCGGCGTCGGCTTTTTATCCCTCGCCCTATAAAGAAGCGGCGATTGTGACCCTGGACGGGGTCGGCGAGTGGACCACGACCAGCTATGGTTATGGCCAGGGTGCCGAGATCCACACCCTGGCCGATATCAAATTTCCCCACTCGCTGGGCCTGCTCTACTCGGCCTTTACTTATTTCACGGGCTTTAAGGTTAACTCCGGCGAGTATAAACTGATGGGGCTGGCCCCCTATGGCGAGCCGAAATACGTCGACCGCATCCTCGACCATCTCATCGATTTAAAGGACGACGGCTCCTTCAAGCTCAATGCCCGCTATTTCAACTATATTTCCGGTCTGACGATGACCAGCCCGGCGATGGACGAACTCTTTGAGGGTCCGGCGCGGCAACCGGAGACGCCCCTGACCCAGCGCGAGATGGATATCGCGCGCTCCTGCCAGGTCGTCACCGAGGAAGTCATGTTGCGCATCGTCCGCACGGCCCACAAGGAGACCGGGTTCAAAAATCTGTGTATGGCCGGGGGGGTGGCGCTCAACTGCGTGGGCAATGGCCGCATTTTGCGCGAGGGGCCTTTCGAGAATATGTGGATCCAGCCGGCCGCCGGCGATGCCGGTGGCGCCCTGGGCGTGGCGCTGGCGCTGTGGTATCACCACCTGGGCAACGAGCGGGTGGCGGATGGCGAGCGGGATGCGATGCAGGCGTCGTTGTTGGGCCCGGCTTATGCCGATGCGGAGATCGGCCGGTTTATCGAGGCCCAGGGGGGCGTGGCGCAGCAATTGTCGGCGGACGAATTTCCGGTTGAGGTGGCCGAACACCTGGCCGCGGGCAAGGTCGTGGGCTTTTTCCAGGGGCGGATGGAATTCGGGCCGCGGGCTTTGGGCGCGCGGTCGATTATCGGCGATCCCCGCTCGGTGGAGACGCAGTCGGTGATGAATCTCAAGATTAAATATCGCGAGAGCTTCCGGCCCTTCGCCCCGACCGTGCTGCGCGAACACGTGCACGAGTACTTCGAGCTGGATGCCGACTCGCCCTATATGCTGCAGGTGGCGCCGATCAAAGAGGATCGGCAGATCCCCATGAGCGAGGATCAGCAGCAACTCTTCGGCATCGAAAAATTAAAGGTGCCACGCTCGGATATTCCGGCCGTCACCCACGTCGACTATTCGGCGCGGGTACAGACGGTGCGCCGGGAGGACAATCCGCGCTACTACGACGTCATCAAGGCCTTTCAGAGCCTGACGGGCTATCCGGTGGTGGTCAACACTTCCTTTAACGTCCGCGGCGAACCCATCGTCCAGAGCCCGGAAGACGCCTACCGCTGCTTTATGCGCACCGAAATGGACTTTCTGGTCATGGGTTGCTATCTCCTCGACAAGAAGGACCAGCCGCAGTGGCAGGAGGAGCGAGATTGGCGCGAGGAGTTTGAACTTGATTGAGCCCGTGAAGAGTTATTGGGGTGTACTGGCTCCCCAACGCGGCGAGTTGCGCAAATTCGGCTTGGTGATGGCGGCGGTGCTGGCGCTGATTGGCGGGTATTTGTGGTATCGGGACGCCGTCGATACCGCGCAGGTGGTGTACGGCGTCTCCGTGGCCTTTCTCATCGTCGGGCTAGCGCTACCCATTGTCCTGACGCCGATTTATTTTCCCTGGATGTGGTTGGCGCGGATTCTGGCCTTTGTCAACACCCACCTGCTTTTAGGCCTGGTTTTTTACACGCTATTTACGTTGATCGGGCTCGGAATGCGCCTCTTTGGTCGCGATCCCCTCGATCGCAAAATTGTCCCGGACCAGGACAGCTACTGGCAGCGCCGGGAGCCTTCCCTGCTTGCCCGCGAGCACTATCTCAAGCAGTTCTGAACCCCTCTTTGGCCTTGATCTTGTTTTGAGCAGCGGTTATATTTACACCCCTTGGGAGGACCTGCTGGAAGGGTCTCAAACGAATTATACGGATGAACTTATACCAATTTGATAAACTGATGTCCGCATGTCGATTGGTTGCTGTCAGAGCCCCGTGGTTCACATCCGGACATCACTAGGTCGATCTGGTATTAGCTCGATTGATTTAGAGTACTGCAAGGGTCGGCATGGGGACGGCGAGGATCGGCGCTGGATGCGCGCAGCCCTGGCTGAAGCCCGAATAGCCGGCCAGTGTGGCGAGATCCCCATCGGCGCCATAATCGTCGGCGACGGTCGAGTCTTGGGTCGGGGCGGCAACGCCACCGAAGCGCGACAAGATCCCACGGTGCATGCGGAGATGCTGGCCATTCGCCAGGCTTGTGAAGCGCTGGGGTCGCGGCGCCTGTTGTCGACGACGCTCTACGCGACGTTGGAACCCTGCGCGATGTGCGCCGGCGCGATTGTTTTGGCCCGGGTGCCGCGCTTGGTCTTCGGGGCCACAGATCCCAAAGCTGGCGCTTGCGGCTCGCTGCGCAATGTCGTGGAAGACTCCCGGCTCAACCACCGTTGTCAGGTCCGCGGTGGGGTGCTCGAAAGAGAGTGCGCCGATTTGCTCAAAGGCTTTTTTGCCGCGCTGCGATCGGCCAAATAAAGTGGGGAGAGGTGCCAGAGTGGTCGAATGGGCCGGTCTCGAAAACCGGTGTGGCTGTACGGTCACCGTGGGTTCGAATCCCACCCTCTCCGCCATCTACTAAATTGTCATTTGTGGAGAGATGACCGAGTGGTCGAAGGTGCACGACTGGAAATCGTGTGTAGGGTCACCCCCTACCGTGGGTTCGAATCCCACTCTCTCCGCCATAATTAAATCTGGATGGGGCAGTAGCTCAGTTGGGAGAGCGCCAGGTTCGCAATCTGGAGGTCGTGGGTTCGATCCCCATCTGCTCCACCATATTTTTCGGATGTTATATATCTTAGGTCGTGCTAGATGGGGAGGTAGCGGTGCCCTGTACCCGCAATCCGCTATAGCGGGATCGAATTCCCGTCTAGAGGTCCTCGCACCTCTCGTGCGACCGGAGCAAAGTAGCGCTGAAGACCGGATTCTGCGCAACCAAGAGCTTCCGAACCCCGTCAGGACCGGAAGGTAGCAGCGGTAGGAATGTCTCTTGGTGTGCCGCAGAGCTGTCCGGTCGGAGCTAACTGGCGCCGGGCGAACGTAGGGGCAAGATCGAAGATGGGTGCACGGCCTTTTTTAAATTTTATTTCCTTTCCCTTTTATCGCGGCTATCCTGAACGACGCTCATGGCCTACCAGGTAACAGCGCGCAAGTGGCGCCCCCGCCAGTTCGACGAGGTAGTCGGACAGGACCATATCACCGCCACGCTTAACAATGCGATTCACTCCGGGCGCATCGCCCAGTGTTATCTGTTTTGCGGCCCCCGCGGCGTGGGCAAGACCACCACCGCGCGGATTCTGGCCAAGGCCCTCAATTGCGCCGACCGCCAGGGCGCCGACCCTTGCGGGGCGTGCGATTCCTGCAAGAGCATCGCCGCCGCCACCAGCATGAATGTGCTGGAGATCGACGGCGCCTCCAACAATAGCGTCGAAGATATTCGCGAGTTGCGCGAGGTGGTGCGCTACGCCGCGACCGAAGGTAGCTACAAGATCTACATCATCGACGAGGTGCACATGCTCTCGACGGCGGCCTTCAACGCGCTGTTGAAGACGCTGGAAGAGCCGCCGGAACACGTGGTCTTTATCTTCGCCACCACCGAGGTGCAGTCGGTCCCCGAGACCATCCTCTCGCGCTGTCAGCGCTTTAACTTCCGCCGCATCCCGACCGGGCAGATCGCCGCCCACCTCTCCGCCATCGCCGAGGCTGAGGGCATCGCCGCCGATGCGGGCGCCCTGCACCTTTTGGCCAGCCGGGCCGACGGGGCCCTGCGCGACGCCGAGAGCCTGCTCGATCAGGTGGCTTCTTTCGGCAGCGAAGTGTCGCAGCAGTCGGCAGAGCAGGTGCTGGGGCTGGTCGACCGCGGCCTCTACTTCGAATTGGTCGCCGCCATCGCCGCCGCCGCGCCCGAGCGGGTGTTGGACATCGTCGCCCGGGCCATCGATGCGGGGGCCGATGTCGAAGAATTCGTCCACGGCCTGGTCGAATTGCTGCGCCACCTGCTCTTCGCCATGGTCCAGGGGGGGACCGACAAACTGGACGTCGCCGAAGAAGATCGCAGCCGCTACGATGAGCTTGCCGCTTCGCTCGCCGCTGAGGACGTGTTGCGCATGATGCAGTCGCTGCTGGATTTAGAGGCCGATATGAAGCGTTCGGTGCAACCGCGTTTTCGGGTGGAAATCGCCCTGGTGCACCTGGCCCTGATGGGGCGGTCGGTCGACGTGGGTCAGTTGTTGCGCCGGCTGCAGGCGCTTGAGAGCGCCGCGCCGCGGCCCCAGGCGACTGCGCCCGCTCCAGCCAAGCGGCCCGGGCGTCCTGCTGCTTCGGCCTTGCGGCAAGAGCCCCCGCCTGCCGCAGCAATCTCACCTCCGCAGCAAGAGCCCCCGCCGCCTACTTCCGCAGCGCCTTCGGCTTTGCGGCAAGAGCTGCCACAGCGAGAACCGCCGCCGGTAGCCGACCGTGCGGCCGGTGCTACCACTGAAGCGCCGCCAGCGGGAGAACGCCCGGCGGTGGCCTTGCGCGATACGAGACAAGCGACCGAAGGGGCCGATGGGCATGGAGACACCGGTCCGAGTTTTGAGCAGGTGCGCCAGAGCTGGGACGAACTGGTCCAGGCCGTGCGCGACGCCAAGCCGTCGCTGGCGCTCTTTCTCAGCGGGGCGACCTTGCTCGGGCTGGAGGGGCACGTGCTGAAGTTGGGGTTTGCGGCGGAAGATCGCTTCGCGATGACCCAGGTGATCAAGAATCGGGACGGCGTGGAGGAAATCTGCGCGGAAAAATACGGCCAGCGGCTGCGGTTGGAGGGCGTGGTGCAGGAGGGGGGCGAGACCGCTGCCAAAGAGGAGAGCCCGCCGCCCCAATCCGACCCCACCGTCCGCTCGGTGCTCGACACATTCGACGGCGAGTTGGTCTGAGCACTGGACGTCGTGTAAACGAGATGTTATGGGACCTCTCGCCCTAGAAGATCTGATCGTCGCCTTTGCCAAACTGCCGGGTATCGGCCGGGTGACCGCCCAGCGCCTGGCGCTCTACGTGGTCAAGAGGCCGCGCGAGGAGGCCGAGTTGCTCGCGACCGCGCTCATCGGGGCCAAGGATCAGATCGACCACTGTGCCACCTGCTATAATTTTACCCAGCGGGGCGAGGAGTTGTGTGCCGTCTGCCAGGACTCTCGCCGCGACCAACAGCTCCTCTGCGTGGTGGCCGAGGCCAGCGATGTGCTGGCCCTGGAGATGAGCCAGGTCCACTCCGGGGCGTATCACGTGCTCGGCGGGGTGCTCTCTCCGCAGGATGGCGTGCTGCCCGAAGATCTGACGGTCGATGCCCTGGTCGAACGAGTGCGGGAACGGGGTGTGCGCGAGGTGGTGTTGGCCCTCAACGCCAGCGCCGAGGGCGATGCGACCGCCCACTACATATCCCAGCAGTTGATACCGCTGACCAAGGTGTCTGGCTTGGCGCGGGGTCTGCCCGTAGGCGCGGACCTGGATCTGGCCGACCGCGTTACGCTCTCGCATGCCTTTGCCGGCCGGTCTTCGCTGTGAGCTAAGTTATGGATCGGCGCGATATTTTCAATCTGCCCAATTGCCTGACCGCGCTCAGGATCGGTCTGACGCCGCTATTCTTGCTGCTGCTCTTCGCCGATACCTGGTATTGGAAGAGCCTGGCCTTCGTCGTATTCAGCGCCGCCTCGCTGACCGATTTTTACGACGGCAAGCTGGCCCGGGCGGGCAATCAGGAGACGCCACTGGGCCGCTTTCTCGACCCGCTGGCCGACAAGACTCTGGTGACTTCAGCGCTGGTCGCGCTGGCGTTGGACAAAATGGTCAATCTCTGGCTGGTCGTGCCCATCGTCGGGCGCGATATCCTGATTACGGGGATGCGCCTCTACGCAGTTTCCCGCGGCCGGCAGATGGTCACTTCGCGTCTGGCCAAGTGGAAGACCGCGGTGCAGCTCTTTACCGTCCTCTTTATTCTCTTCGCAATCGGTCTGGAGGAGGCCATGGGGCGCTTTGCCGCCGATGGTGTCTTCTTGCTCGACGACGCGCTGATCCAACTCCTGGCCAATGCGCTATTGGCAGGGGTGCTATTGTTGACTTTGTTGTCGGGTTGTCACTATCTGTTCCGCGCCACGTTTTCCTACGAGGAATCCTGAGCGCGAGGGAGAGGACAAAGCTGCGCTGAACAGACTGATCGCCACGCTTTTTTTTATCGGCTATGCCCCGATAGCTCCGGGCACCGCCGGCACTGCGCTGGTCGCCGTTTTATACTGGCTGTTTTTCCTCTTTAGCCCCCCGCTGGGGGTTATTGGGTGGCTCGCCGTGCTTGCGGTCGCCTTCGCCGTGGGGGTCTATACCGCTGATAGGGCAGCGCCCGAATGGGGCAAGGATCCCGGTCAGGTCGTCGTCGACGAGGGGGTTGGCTTCCTCTTTACCGTGGCGCTATTGCCCACGGGCGCCGCGACGGCGATCACGGCTTTTTTCGCGTTCCGCGCCTTTGATATTTTCAAGCCGCCGCCGGCGCGGCAACTCGAGGCCCTGCCCGGGGGTTGGGGGATCGTCGTCGACGATGTGGTCGCGGGCATCTATGGCAATTTGGTCATTCGGTTGCTGCTCTACCTGGTCGAGCGGCCGGGCGGCGGCTGAGCGGCCGGTAGCAGATTATACACATTTTTAACAAGGGGACATCATGGCGAAAGCAAATGGACGCGGCGCAGCAGGCGACAAGGCCAAAGCCCTGGAACTGGCGATGTCGCAGATCGAAAAGCAATACGGCAAGGGATCGATCATGCGCCTGGGAGACGAGGGCGGGATCCAGGAGATCGAGTGTATCTCCACCGGATCCCTGGCCGTCGACGCGGCGCTGGGCATCGGCGGTCTGCCTAGGGGCCGGATCGTCGAGATCTCTGGTCCCGAAGGGGCGGGCAAGACCATGCTGGCGCTGCACGCCATCCGCGAGGCGCAGAAGCAGGGCGGCACCGCGGCCTTTATCGACGCCGAGCACGCCCTCGACGTGACTTTCGCCAGACGCATCGGCGTCGATGTGGAAAATCTCATCATCTCGCAGCCGGATTCGGGCGAGCAGGCCTTAGAGATCGTCGATACCCTGGTGCGCAGCGGTGCCTTCGACATCATCGTGGTCGACTCGGTGGCGGCGCTGGTGCCCCAGGCCGAGTTGGAGGGCGATATGGGCGACTCGCACATGGGTTTGCACGCGCGGCTGATGTCGCAGGCGCTGCGCAAACTCACCAGTTCGCTCGCTCGCTCGCACACCTGTCTAATTTTTATCAACCAATTGCGGATGAAGATCGGCGTGATGTTTGGCAGCCCCGAGACCACCACCGGCGGGCGCGCCCTGCCTTTTTATTCATCGGTGCGCATCGATATCCGCCGCATCGCCCGCGTCAAGGACGGGGATATCGACATCGGCAATCGCACCCGGGTCAAGATCGTCAAGAACAAGGTGGCACCCCCTTTTCGCGAAGCCGAGTTCGATCTGATCTTCCACGGCGACGATATCGGCATCTCATTTCACGGCGACCTGATCGACATCGGCGTCGATAAGGGTTTTGTCGACAAGAGCGGCGCCTGGTTTTCCTACAATGGCGAGCGCTTGGGACAGGGGCGGGACAACGCCAAGAACTTTCTCCTCGAACACCCGGCCATAGCCACCGAGATCGAGGGTCGGCTGCGCGTCGAGCTCGGTCTCAAGGCGGCTCCAGCCGGGGGCGAAGCCGAGGGCGAGGACGAAGAAACAGCAGAATAAGTGGACGACGAACTGCAAAAGGCCAAGGACGCCGCCTACCACTATCTCAGCTTTCGGGCCCGGTCGGTCAAGGAGGTGCGCGACAAACTGGTGCAGCAGGACTGCGCCGCGGAGATTGTCGCGCAGGTGCTCGCCGATCTCGAGCGGCAAAAACTCCTCGACGACCGGGATTTCGCCCGGCGCTGGGTCGAGGCGCGGCTCAAGCGGGCCAATGGCTCGCGCAAGTTGGCCCAGGATCTCAGGCGCAAAGGCGTCGCCGCCGAGATCGTCAACGAGGTGCTCGCCGAAAACGCCGCGGAGCTAGATTCGGGCGAGCGGGCGGTCGAGCTATTGGGCAAGCAGGCCTGGCGCTACCGAGGCCTGGAACGCGACAAGGCCAAACGCCGGATGCTGGGCTTTTTAGCCCGGCGCGGTTACGATGCGGACATGGCCAGCAAAGCAGTCGATCAAGTATGGCAGGAGTTAGCGGATGAAGTCGAAGGAAATTAGGGAGACCTACCTCAGTTTTTTTGAGGGCAAGGGCCACGCGCGGGTGCCTTCGGCACCGGTGGTGCCCCGGGACGATCCCACGCTCTATTTTACCAATGCCGGGATGAACCAGTTCAAGGACGTGTTTCTGGGGCTGGGTCGCCGCAACTACACGCGGGCGGTCGACACCCAGAAGGTCATGCGGGTCTCGGGCAAGCACAACGATCTCGAGGAAGTCGGCTATAGCCCCTGGCACCACACCTTCTTCGAGATGCTGGGCAACTGGTCCTTTGGCGACTACTTCAAGCAAGAGGCCATCGAGTGGGGTTGGGAGTTGCTCACCGAGCGCTTCGGTTTGGAGCAGGAGCGGCTTTGGGCTACGGTCTTCGAAGGTGACGAGTCGGTAGAGGCCGACGAGGCGGCGGAGGGCTTCTGGTACGAGGTCACCGACTTGAAGCCGGGGCGCGTCGTGCGCCTGCCGGCCAAGGAAAATTTCTGGGAGATGGGCGCGACCGGCCCCTGTGGCCCCTGCTCTGAGATCCACTACTATCTGGGCGAGGACTTAGCCGCGCAAGATGCGCAGATGCTCATCGACGACACCGGCGATCTGGTCGAAATCTGGAACTTGGTCTTTATTCAGTACAATCGCGACGAGACGGGCGCGCTGCAGCCGTTGCCGGCCAAACACGTCGATACCGGCATGGGCTTTGAACGGGTCTGTAGCCTGTTGCAGGGCGCCGAGACCAACTACGAAACCGATGTCTTCCAACCGCTGATCGGTCGCATCGCCGAGCTAGCGGGGCTAGACTACGGCGAGCACCGCGTGCCGATGCAGGTCATCGCCGACCACGTGCGCTCGCTCTCCTTTACCATCGCCGACGGCGCCTGGCCCTCGAACGAGGGCCGCGGTTATGTGCTGCGCCGGATTCTTCGCCGCGCCTCGCGTTACGCCCGCCAGCTCGACCAGCACCAGCCCTTTATCCACCAACTGGTCGATGTGCTGAGTGAAACGATGGGCCACGTCTTCCCGGAGATCGCGGCCAAGAAAGACCACATCGAGCTGGTCATCCGCTCCGAAGAGGAGGGTTTTGGCAAGACGCTCGATCGCGGTCTGGATATCTTCGCGCGTTTTGCTGCCAAGGGGCAGATTACCGGCAGCGACGCCTTCCAGCTCTACGACACCTACGGCTTTCCGCTGGATCTGACCGAGCTGATGGCCCGCGAACAAGAGATCCCGATGGTCGAGCGGGAGGCCTTCGACCGCGAGCTCGAGGCCCAGCGCACGCGAGCCCGCCAGGCCACCGGCTCCAAGTTCCAGGCGACCGAGGGCGTCGGCGATGCCCTGGAGGGCGAGCACTCGCTCTTTGTCGGCTACGATGAGCTGGAGGTCGCCGCCGAGGTGGTGAGCGCCGAGGCGGGCGGGGGCGGCGAGGTGCGACTCTTTTTGAACCGGACTCCCTTTTATGCCGAGTCGGGCGGTCAGGTCGGCGACCGAGGGCGGATTGTGGGCGAAGATTTCGCCGTCGAAGTCGGGGACGTGCAGAAGGCGCGCGGCGGCATCGTCCACATTGGCCGCCTGGCCGCGGGCGAGGTCGGGGCGCTGGCCGGGACGGTCCAGGCGCAGGTGGATCGCGAGACTCGCGTCGACGCGGCGCGCAATCACACCGCCACGCATCTATTGCACGAGTCGCTCAGGCAGACCCTGGGCGAGCACGTGGGGCAGATGGGTTCTTTGGTGGCACCGGATCGCCTGCGTTTTGACTTCTCGCACTTTGCCGCCGTCGAGCCAGAGCAGTTGCGCGAGATCGAAGAGCGGGTCAACGAGCAGATCCGCGCCGATCTCGAGGTGGGCACTTTTGAGGAAGAGTTGGCCAAGGCCAAGGCGCTGGGGGCACAGGCCCTCTTTAGCGAAAAATACGACGACCGGGTCCGCGTGGTGCGGATCGGCGATTTCAGTCTCGAGCTTTGCGGCGGCACCCACGTAGGTTCGACCGGCGAGATAGGCCACTTCGACCTGCTCTCCGAAAGCGGCATCGCCGCCGGCACCCGGCGCGGCGAGGCCTTGACCGGTGCCGGGGCCGAGCGCGCGGTGCGCCAGCGCCGGGAGCTATTGACGACCCTGGGCGCCAGGCTCAATGCCGCACCTGATGAACTGGGGGATAAAATCGAGGCGCTGCTGGGTCGCAATCGCGAGCTGGAGAGGACGCTCGATGAATTGCGTCGCAAGGTCGCCGGGCTCGAGGCGGGCGATATGTCCAGTCAGGAGATCAGCGGGGTCAAAGTCGTGGCGCAGCGCACCGTGGTTGTCGACGTGCCCAGCCTGCGCACCATGGCCGACGGGTTGCGCGAGAGCCTGGGGTCGGGCGTTGGCGTGCTCGGGGCGGATATCGCCGGCAAAGTATCCTTTATCGCCGTCGTCACCGACGACCTGATCGAGGAACGGGGCTTGAAGGCCGGCGATATCGCGCGCGATGTGGCGCAATTGGCCGGGGGTTCGGGTGGCGGCAAAGCGCACCTGGCCCAAGCCGGCGGCCGCGACCCGGGCAAGATCGACCAGGCGCTGGCGGCGGTGGCGGGAATCGTCGAGCGACAATTGGATGGAGTCGCCTGAGCCGGGCGGGGAAGCTAGTGACGAGTAGCGTATTGCAATACTTGCTGGAAGTCCGGCAGCGGCGTGGTGCTGGTTATTTGACCTTGCTGGATCCGGACCGACTGGCCCCGGGCGAATTGGACGCCCGCGCCGAGCTCTGCGCCGAAGTCGGCGCCGACGCCATTCTCATCGGCACCAGCCTGATGTTTTCGGCCCGCAACGCCGCCTGCTTCGAACGGGTCAAAGCCCGAGTGGATATTCCCGTGATAAGCTTTCCCGGCGGTGCCAGTCAGGTGGTGCCCACCGCCGATGCGATCCTCTTTCTGTCGCTGATCAGCGGGCGCAATCCCGAACTGCTGATCGGCGAACACGTCAAGGCCGCGCCCTTGATCCGCGAATACGGGGTCGAGGCCATCCCCACCGGATATATGCTGGTGCAGTCGGGCACCTTGACCTCGGTGGAATTTATAAGCAATACCCGACCGATTCCGCGCGACAAGGTCGACATCGCCATGGCTCACGCCCTGGCGGCCGAGTATCTGGGCATGCAACTGATCTATCTCGAGACGGGCAGCGGCGCCGACGCGGCGGTTCCCGACGAGATGGTCCGCGCGATAGTAGATTATATTTCCACCCCCGTCATCGTCGGCGGCGGCATCCGCGACCCGGAGACGGCGCGGGCCAAGGTGGCGTCTGGCGCCGGCTTCGTCGTCACTGGCAGCGTCGTCGAAGACGATCATCAACGCCTGCGCGAGTTGAGCCAGGCGGTACACGTCGGGGAATGATGGTCGATTTTGTCGACATCCACAGCCATGCGCTGCCCGGCGTAGACGACGGCTCGCCTTCTTTTGAGATTTCGCTGGCGATGTTTGAGGTCGCCCTGGGCCAGGGGGTCGACACGATGGTGCTGACCCCGCATCTGCGCCCGATCGATGGACCCGACCAGGAGGAGGAACACCGCCAGCGTTTCGCCGAGTTGCAGGTGGCGGTGCGCGACGCTGGCCTGGAGATCGAGCTGCACCTGGGCGCGGAGATCGCCTTCCGCTTTAATATGCCCGAAGTCGCCGCCTGGCCTTCGGGTCACCTGGCCGAAGGCCCCTATGTGCTGACCGATTTGCCGCCGGGGTTAGAACAGGCGTATTTTGAATTGCGTTCGGCCGGGTACAAGCCGATCCTCGCCCACCCCGAGCGCCACCGTGCACTCTCCGTACACCCCGAGCAGATCGATCGGTTGCGCCAGCAGGATTTGCTTTTGCAGGTCAATGCCGGCAGCCTGTTAGGCCGCTTTGGTCGCCGCGCTCAGGCCACGGCTGAGATGATCCTCGAACGGGGCTGGACCGATTTTATCGGCAGCGACGTGCACGATCTGGAGAAGCGGCCGCTGGCGCTGATTGGGCGCGGCGCGGGCGCGGGTTTTGCAATTGTGCGGCGCGCCCGAAGTCGAAAGGCTCTTCCGCCGCAATCCGGCCTGCGTGCTCAGCGGCGAAGGGGTTTTGCGCGGCGAGGAATCTCCGCGACACCCGGCCAAGTCTCCGCGCGGGTCGGCGCGGCGAAAGTCTTCGCGTCGCAAAAGGGAGAAAGCGGGCTTTTTCCAACGCCTATTGGGGCGTGGAACGGACCGCTGAAA
>JAYYUU010000140.1:0-7152 GCA_036343835.1 Candidatus Latescibacterota bacterium
CGTCAAAAGGGGCGGGTGGTTGGGTCCTGGCGGATGAGCGCGTCGATGTGTCGGTCCAGTTTGCCGGGGATGAACGATTCGTCGGATCGCATGAAATCTGGTACCGTCCTCCAGCGGAACTCCTTTAATGGCCAGGGATCACCGGCAACAATATATGCGATGGATAGGCTTTGCTCTGGTATACCGTCTGGTGGGCCGTCCGCATTTCGTCGTCCAACCCGTAGTCGTTGCCGGTATTGGGATTGCGGTCGAAACGCGGGAAGTTCGACGAGGAGATATCGACGCGGATTCGGTGGTCTTTTTTGAAGACATTGCCGGTGACGCCGACTGCGATGGTGTATTCGTAGATCGTGCCGGACTCCAATAGCTTCGCCTCGCGGAGGCTTTCGCGGTAGCGGGCGCGGATGATGCCGTCGCATAGGTTTTTGGCGTAGCCCGAAGGGGCGACGTCGACGAGTTTGGCGGTCCAGTCGGTGTCGCGGCCGTCGGTGGCGGCAAAGAGCACGACCTGGATTGGGCCGGTGACTTCGAGATCTTCTGCCATGGGCTCGCTGGTATAGCAGAGCACGTCGCCGCGCATTTCGGCGGGGCGTTGGTCGTAGGGTCCCCAGGGAACGATATGGGGCGAGCAGCAGTTGTTGCCGCCCAGGGTCTGGACCGGGTAGCGGGGGTCGTAGATGAAGTGGTCGGACTCGGTGCCCTGTGGCTCGGAGAAAGAGAGTCGACCGTCGCCGATCAGCGAATTGGCGTGGCCGCCGGAGTCGAAGTAGGCCTTGCGCCATTCGGTGCGCTTAAGCGGCCATTCCCATTCGTCGCGCCATTGGTTGATGCCCATGATAAAGAGCTTGATCGGCGGCTCGTCGACGATGCCATTGTCGATGCCCTTGAGCCAGTAGTCGAACCAGCGCAGCTCCTCGTCGTCGAGGTCGTAGAGCGAGTGGGGGCCGAAGTCGATGTCGCCGGTGCGCGTCGAGGCGCTCAAGGCGTGGGGCCAGGGGCCGACGATGAGTTTGCTCTGTCTGGCTTCGGGGGTGCGGCCGTGCTGGCGCAGGCCGTTGAAGTTGGTGAAGGTCTGCGGGGCGTAGAGGTCGTACCAGCCGCCCATATTGAAGGCGGGGGCGTCGATTGCGCCAAAGCGCTGTTCGTCGTCGAACTCCTCCCAGTACTCGTCGTAGGTGGGGTGCTGGATCCAGTCCTGCCAGAAATTCAAGTCGCGGCCGGCGGCTTCGTCCATTGAGCGCATGGGGAGGTGGTGGAAGGCCTCGTTCCAGTTGTGGAAGTCGATGCTCTGGCTGGTGCGGGCATTGGTGCGCATGCCCCAGGTCATCATCACGTTGAGCTGGAAAGCGCCGCCGGGGAAGACCAGGCCGCCGTGGAAGTCGCAGCAGATGACGCGGGGGGCCATGCAGGTGAGGTGCGGACTTCTGTGGGGGGCCGAGGCCCATTGCACCGAGCCGAGATAGGAGCCGCCGGCCATGCCGATTTTGCCGGTGCTCCAGTCTTGCTGGCCGATCCACTGCTGGGTGTCGTAGCCGTCGGTGGCTTCGCGGAAGGGATAGTAGTCGCCCTTGGAGTCCCAGCGGCCGCGGCAGTCCTGGAGGACGCAGGCGTAGCCATTGTTGGCGTAGCGGCGGGCGGTTCCGATGACCGCATCGATATTATTGCTGTAGGGGGTGCGGATGAGGATGGTGGGGGAGGGGGTGGTGGTTTTGGGGAGGTAGAGGTCGGCGGAGAGGGGGGTGTTGTCGCGCATGGGGACTTTGACGTCGAGGCGCATTGCTACTTCGTAGTGGGCGGGCATGATGGGCTCCTTGGGGTGGCGGGGTGAAGACAAGATAAAGAAGTGGGGGAATAGGAGGCAAGGGAGTGGATTTCTTGATGGTGGGAGAGAGAGGGTGTATTATTGCGGCTAGACTAGGGACAGTCCTGTGCTACTGTTGGGTATCGCCAGGATCGTAACCTGAGATTGAGAGGGATATAATGGCTGCGGCCAGAGGCGCGTTGTTTCACAGGGATTTGCAGCGGGAGTATCCGGTTATTGTTAGGGGGGAGGGGATTTATCTTTATGACGAGGGAGGGAGGAGGTATATCGATGGGATTGCTGGGGCGGGGACTGTTACATTGGGGCATGGGCGGAAGCGGATTGCGGAGGTTATGGGAGAGCAGGCGGCGACGTTGGCGTATTGTTTTTCGGCATTTTTTACCAATCAGCCGGCGCTGGATCTGGCGCCGCGGATTGCGGAATTGGCGCCGGGGGATTTGAATAGTTGCTACTTTGTTTCCGGAGGATCGGAGGGGGTTGAGACGGCGTTTAAGATGGCGCGGCAGTATCATTTGCAGCAGGGGCGGAGTCAGAAGCACAAGATTGTCTCGCGTTGGCGGGGGTATCACGGAGCGACGCTGGGGGCGATGGCGGCGTCGGGGTTGCCGGGGCAGCGGAATCCATTTGCGCCGTTATTGCCGGATTTTCCGCATATCGCCGCGTGTCATCCGTATCGCTGTGAGTTTGCGGGGTGTGGGGGGACTTGTAATTTGACCTGTGCGCGGCAGTTGGAGGAGGCGATTTTACAGACGGGACCGGAGAATGTGGCGGCCTTTGTCGCCGAGCCGGTGGTGATGGCGGGGGCGGCGGTGGCGGTGCCGCCGCCGGGCTATTTCGAAGAGATTCGGGCTATTTGCGATCGCTATGAGGTGTTGTGGATCGCCGATGAGGTCATAACGGGATTTGGGCGCACCGGGCGTTATTTCGCCAGTGAGTATTGGGACGTCGTGCCGGATATGATTGCCTTTGGCAAGGCGGCCAGCAGCGGTTATTTGCCCCTGGGTGGGGTGGTGATAAGCGATCGGATTCGGCAGAGCTTTGTCGACAAGGGGGAGGCGTTTGCACACGTGTTTACCTATGTGAATAATCCGGTGGCGATGCGGGTATGCGAGACGGTGCTGGATATTATCGAGGAGGAGGGGATTATTGCGCACGTGGTGGAGGTGGGGGAGTATCTGGCGGAACGGGCACAGGGGTTTCGGGAGTGCGCTTGCGTGGGCGATGTGCGGACAAAGGGGTTGATGATGGGGATAGAGTTGGTGCGTGAGAAAGAGAGCAAGACCCCCTTTGCGCCGGAGGAGGGGATGTCGGCCCGGGGCACGGCGTTGGCGCTGGAGCGAGGGTTGCATATTTCGGGCGTGCCGGGGGTGGCCGACTGGGTGCGGGGCGACGATTTGCGGTTTTATCCACCGCTGATTATAACCCGCGAGCAAGTCGACGAGGCGGTGGGGATTATCGACGAGGTGCTGGGGGAGCTGTCGCGGGAGGCCGGATTGTAATTTTAGCAGATCGCGCCGCGTTTGGCGACAGGGGAACATGGCGTGAATTTGAGTTGTTAGTAGCGCTGGCAAAGAAGGGAGTTATTTTACGCGTATGGCCGACCATCCAACTTTTCCGCCGGACCAACCCGGAGCGATTCTCGACTTTTTCCACGGCCAGGGCTATGCCGTGGTCTCCGATGCGTTGCAGGGGGACGAGATCGCCTTGCTCAACGATTTCGTCGATCGCTCGCAGGGGGAGATTCCCGGCGAGTGGGGGCCCGACACGCGGGGCTGTCTCTCGCACGGGCAGATCCTCGTCAACCACCCCGAGTTGGACCCCTATGTGCAATACGAGACGACCTTCCCATTGATCGACGCGATTATGGCTCCTGGCGCGCGCTTTGCCCAATTCGATTTCCGCGATATTCCGGCGGGCAAGGGCGATGTCGGGATGAAATTCCACAAGGATGGTCTCAACTACCGTCCGCAGCGGGCGCCGACTCCCGGTTCCTACGGCTGCAAGTATTTGTGCGCGATTTACCATCTGAGCGACGTGGATGAGAGCACGCCTAAGTTTTGCGTAGTGCCCAACAGTAGCCCGCACGAGACGCTGGAAGAAGCACAGCAGCAGCAGGGGGGCGACTATCGCGAAGTGCCGATTCTCGGACCGGCGGGAACGGTCGTCCTCTATGGGATCGAGCTTTTCCACACCCGGCTGCCCGGCGAGCGCGGCAAAAGTCGACGCACCCAGCACAACTATTTCAGTCGTAGGGGCAATCCCGCGCTGACCAGTTGGGTGCTGATTCCCGAACGGCTGGGCGTGCACTCCGCCCCGGCGCTGCGCGCGTATTTCAGCGCCTGGCCCGAGTCCACCCAGGCCTTTGCCGACGCCGGGTACGGTCGCGAATTCTACGATCATCACGTGGTGGGCAAGCCCACCTGAAGGCCCCTTGAAGAAGGAAATCCCCTCCCACTACCTGCGTCATCTCAGCGACCGCTACCAGGTGGAACTGCAGGGCTCGGGGCTGAGCCTGCGGGCGGTGTTGTTGGGTTTGGGGCTGGTGGTGGCGATCAGCACCGGCGCCCCCTATTCGATCTGGATGGTGGGCTCCTCCGAGATGACCTGGTCGTATTTTCCGACTATTGTCGGAGCGCCGTTTTTCGCGCTGGTGTTGCTCAATACGCTGCTCAAGCGCATCCGTACTACCTATGCCCTCAATGCGGCCGAACTGGTCACCATCATCATTATGGGCTTGGTCGCCAGCGGCATGCCGATCTTTATCGTCGGGCTGATCCTCAGTATTGTCTCCAAGCCCTATTATGGCGCAATGCCCGACAAGAAGTGGGATGTTCTCGTCCAGCCCTATTTGCCGGGGTGGGCGATCCCCAGCCCGGCGCAGGACGCGATGCGTTTTTTTTACGAAGGCCTGCCCAACAAGGCACTGGCGATTCCGTGGGGGGCGTGGATCGAGCCGCTGTTGTGGTGGATGGGGTTGATTCTGGCGCTGTACTTTGTCGGGTTTTGTACGGTTGTGGTGTTGCGTCGACACTGGATGGAACGCGAGCGGTTGACCTTTCCGCTGACCGAGGTGGCCCTGATGCTGACCGAGGAAAATCCGTCCTCGGTCTGGCCCAAGGCACTCAAGTCCAGAGCCTTCTGGATCGGCTTTGCGATTCCGTGCGGGATTATCGCCTTTAATATTCCCAGCTCTTTCCACCCGGGTCTGGTGCAGCTATCCATTTTCCGCGATTGGGCCGTGCAACTGATCCCCCATGCGCCGCCGGTCAATTTATTGATCTACTTCCCGGTACTGGGATTTATGTATTTGGTGCCCACCGCGATCTCGTTCAGCGTCTGGTTTTTCTATCTATTGCATCTCGGCGAGCTGGGCCTGATCAACCAGCTGGGGATTCTCAGTCTGCGCGGCGACCCCTATGTCTACAGTTGGACGCCGCTGTCGTGGCAGTCGTGGGGGGCCTTTGTGGCGATGGTGGGATGGAGCTTGTGGATGGCGCGGGAGCATCTTGTGGCGGTGTGGCGCACGGCGTTGGGGCGGCCGGGGCGGGTGGACGACAGCGATGAGATGATCTCTTATCGGGTGGCGGTCTGCGGCGGGTTGGCGGGTCTGGCCTTTATCCTCTGGTGGCTGTGGCGTTCGGGGTTGGAGCTGGAGCTGGCGGCGCTGTATTTGGCGGGGGCGATGACGATATTTCTGGGGATCACGCGGTTGGTGGTCCAGGCCGGGATGCACTATCTGACAACGCCGATGAGCGCGCAGGGGATGGTAATAGCGGTTGTCGGAACGGGGGTTGGGCCGCAGAGTCTGGTGGCGCTGGCGCTGACTTTTGCCTGGTGCGGCGACGTGCAGTCGACCTTTATGCCCTCGGCGGCCAATGCGCTCAAACTACACGACTATTACACCCATCGCCGCAATGGTGGGTTGGCGCTGGCGATTGGGCTGGCGGTGGTAGTCAGTTTTGCGGCGACCTCCTGCTTTATGATCTATCTGTGTTACGACTACGGGGCCAGCAATTTGCGCTCGTGGTTTTTCAATACTGCTGGCGGGGCCGGTGGCCGCGCTTTCGACTGGGTTACTCAACAGCTGCGCGATCCGGCGCCGACCGACTGGGACAAGCTGGTTTTATTCGGCGGCGGGGCGCTGGCGTATATGCTGTTGACCTTTTTGCACTATCGCCTGGCCTGGTGGCCTCTGCACCCGGTGGGTCTGGCGGTGGCCTCGACCTGGATGGTGCGGCGGATCGCCTTTTCGGTCTTTCTGGCTTGGGCCTGCAAACGCCTGGTCCTGCGCTTTGGCGGCGTGGCGCTCTACCGGCGGCTCAAGCCGTTTTTCATCGGCTTGGTGGTGGGTTTCTTCTGGGGCGTTTTCCTGTCCTTTGGGATAGATTATTTCTGGTTTATGGGTGGGGGGCATCCGGTCCTGCACGGCTGAGGTGGATTGTTGCCCTGTATGCCGTATCGTACATTGGGTTGGCATCCCACCAGAAAGGTAGCCGCCGATGGGCATGCCCCGGTCCCATTCCCTGCAGGTCGACGACGCGGATGTGCAATTCTACCGCGACCACGGCTATTTCGTCTACCAACATCCCCTATTTCCCCAAGAGAAGTTCCAGCGGTTGCAGACCCTCTTTGCTGGCCTTTTAGCCGAGTTGCCCGAGGGTAAGCGTCCCGAGGCGATGGATGTGCCGCACTTTGCGCACTCGGGTCTATCTGGCGCGGGGTCAGGACCGGGCTGGCAACGAGTATGGGGATCCGACGGCGCCTTTTGCACGGGGCATTCGCTGAGATACGGGAGGAGTAGACCTTGCTCGATTACAGCGGATCCTGGTAGCCCTGGATACACAGGAGGATATTTTTTCTTTATGTTTATGTTATACTATTTTTTATAAAGGAGACAAACTGGAGGTGTTTGGTGGCTACGGCTAAGGCTCCGGAAGAGCAATGCAGCTACAGCTATAAGGACGGCAAGCGTTGTGCGGCGGAGATCGAGGGCCAGGGCCAGTTTTGCTTCTGGCACGATCCCGCGGCCAACAAAGAGAGTCCGGATGTCAAAGACCGCCTGCAACAATGGGCGCGCAACAACCGGTCCCTGGAGGGGATCTTGCTGCGCTATGCCCAGTTGGAAGGCATCAAACTGGGCGGTTCTAAAGGGCTGGATCTAAGCAATGCCGATCTCTTTCGCGCCAATTTGAAGAAGGCGCGGCTGACCAATGTCAGTCTCCGCGACGCCAATCTGGTGAAGGTCGATTTGACCCGATCGCGACTCAGTCAGGTCAATATCCAGGACGCCAACCTGATGGGGGTGCAACTGCGCGGCGCCAAGTTGGACA
>JAYYUU010000141.1:0-10008 GCA_036343835.1 Candidatus Latescibacterota bacterium
TGATCGGACATTATGGTCAGATCGATGTGCTGGTCAACAACGCCGGTTACAATAAAGTGGGCAAAATTCTCGATTACGACGAGGAACTCTACGACCTGATCGTCGATGCCAATCTGAAGAATGTTTTCTTCTGCAGCCAGATTGCCGCGAGGCAGATGATTGCTCAGGGAGGGGGGGGAAATATCGTCAATATCTCCTCCCAGGCCGGTGTGGTCGGTGCACCTGAGAGAGGACCCTATTCGGGGGCTAAGGGGGGCGTCAACAACCTGACCAAGACCATGGCTGCCGAATGGGCCGAATACCAGATCCGGGTCAATGCAGTAGCTCCGACCGTCACTCGCTCACCATTGGCCGAAACCGCGATGCGGGAAAGCGAGGCCTTTGCCAATGCGGTGAAGGAGAAAAATTTATTGCGCGGTGCCCTGGCCGAGCCAGAAGAGATGTCGGCTCCGGTTATTTTTCTAGCCTCCGACGCAGCAGCGATGATAACCGGCCACACGCTGGTAGTGGACGGAGGTTGGACGATCGTCTAGCGGGAATTCAAACTAGAGCCAATTCGCCGACGAAGCCCAGATTTCCCTCAATCTGGGCTTCGTCCATCATGCCCAGGACAATCGCGTGGATGCCCGGTACATCCATGCTGTAGCGGATCGCTCGTCCGGGGTCGCGGGTCAGGTCGGAGCCGCCGCCGACGACTTTCATTCCGTAGGTCCCCTTGCCAGCCTGGGCCATTTTTTCGATGACTGGGGCAACCTTGTCCGGCGTATCGTCCATGGCATGGCCGGCGTAATTGATCCTGGCCAGGACCACGTCGACCCAATCGGATTCAGCCGTAGCGCAGAACGCCCCGAAGTCGTGGTTGGAAACGCCTAGTGCTCGTATCACCCCTCGTTCCTTGTATTCGGAGAGCAGGTCCATCGGCCCTTGCATCTCCGCAGGCCAATCCGCTGAAGTCATACAGTGCAGCAGCACGATATCGATATAGTCTGTATCCAATTCGCAGAGGAAGCGTTCGATGTCCTTTTTAACCCCGGCCGTGTCGCGGGAAACGGTCTTGGTGGTAATGGTCGCCCGGTCGCGGCCTACCTGCCGCAGGGCTTCCGCAATATGGGGGTGGGTGCCGTATTGGTCGGCGGTGTCCCAAAAGGTGACGCCGCGCTCGTGGGCATAGTTCAAGAGATAGACCAAACGGTCGATCCCGAGGTCGCTCTGGTTGGATCGGCCGTTCCAACCCTGGGTCCCGGTGCCGAAACAGAGCGGGGAGACCGAGAGGCCAGTCAGCCCCAGGTCAACCGGTTCTAACATGAGTGAAGCTCCTTTAGATAGGGTCCTAGGCGACTGCGATAATTTTCCAGTCGCTCAGCAAGCATGGCGTCGAGGTCTGACGACGACTGAGTCAGGGCTGGGCCGATCCCGTGTTGGGCCAGGTGGACGAGGAGTCGCACGAGCATCAGTGCGTCGTCCAAATGGATATGCTCTGGTGCCAGTTGCCGGGATGGGCCCGAGTTGTGGTAGTTGCCCAGAGGTAGTGCGACCGCACCGGTGCGCAGGCCCGCCTGCATAAGGGGCGTCGCCTCGCAAGCTCCGCTGTCCATCAGCTTGCGCTGGTAGCGGAATAGGGGAGGGGCAGAGGCCAATTCATCGGCCAGTGCTGCGAGACCGCCACTGATCTCAGGGTCGAATACCCAGAGTCTGTCGCCTACTCTCAGAACCGGACCAGCGCCCTGGATCGCCCCTGCTTTGACACTCGAACACTCGATATTGATATAAAGGGCACGACGGCGGAGAAATCCCGCCTCAAGGGAGGCGAGGATTCCGACGAATCCCACTTCTTCTGCACGGGTTAGCAAGAGGCCGACACGGCCTGAAATCCGGCGTCTGCAGAGTTGATCGAGGACGCAGAGGCCCACTGAAGCTCCGGCCAAATCGTCGAGCGCCCTTCCGCTCAATTTTCTGCCGCGCAGCCGGAATGCTGGCAAGTCCCACATTGCGAAGCTTCCGGGCCTCGGGTCCTTGCTCGTTCGCGATTCTACTTCGAGTAACGGATAGCGGGCCCCGGGTTGATCTACGTTCCCGACGATAGAGCCCTCCCAACCGCGTTTTGTGGCCGGGCCCTGGAGGTCGTAGATCCTCACGCCGGTCGCCAATACGCCTTTGAAATCGACTCCACCCAGAATTTCATAGTGCGCAAGTCCTGGGCCCAGCGATTGCCTCCACACCATTCCGGGATGGTCGAGGTGGGCAGTCAAGACCAGGAAATCGCCCTCGGGGTTAGGGGGCCCATGCTGATAAATAAGCAGGCAGTTGCCAAATTTATCGTAGCGGGCCTGGACCTGCGCTCGTTCGGCGACGAATGAGCGCACGAGATCCATCGCAAAATGCTCGTGGAACGGAGCCGTCGGCACGCGGATCAGCGGCTTGGCGATCTGGAGAAATTCGATGTCCACAGAGGGAAAGAAGTTAAAAAGAGTCGCCGCGGTCAAGTCGCGTTGCTACAATTGGTTAAGTCACCTATCTTCAGCGAGTAAATAGAGGATATCGGATTGGAAAGACATCTACCCACTACCTACCAAAGCCATCTTGAGGGGCGGAACCAGGCCGTGCTCTCCGACTCCCGGAGTCGGTACTTGACCATGCGCGGGTTCTGGGTGGGGGCCTTTCTCAGTTTTTTCCTCGCCATTGGCGCTCCGTATGGCAATATGATCATCCGCGGTTCGTATATGGCGCTGGATTTCAGCACGCCGGGGGCCATATTCCTTTTTCTGGTGCTCATTGGTTCGATCAACGTGCTCTTCAAGGTCGCTGCGAGTCCAAGGATGGCATTATTATGGGTGTCGACCTCGACCCTGGGGTATGGGTATTACTATGGTTGGGTCGCAGAGATGGACCCTTTTGCCCCCGGCTTTTTATTCGCCACTTTCCTCCTCGCTTCGTCGGTGCTCAATCTGGGGTTGGTTTTCTCGGGCAGGAATTTGGTCCTCAATCGGGCAGAGTTGATCCTGGTCTACGTGATGCTCTTGATCGTCTCGGCTTTGTGCACAATGGGGTTGAGCGAACAGATTCTGCCGATGATAACGGCGATCTTCTATTTTGCCACGCCGCAAAATAAATGGCGGGAAACGCTCTTTCCCCATTTCTCGGAACGCAGGATACTCGTCGATGACGGTCAGGAGAGCAAAAGTTTCTACGAGGGCTTGGCCCCCGGCGAGGAGATCCCCTACGGAGCGTGGGTCGAGCCCTTGTGCTGGTGGGGGATCTTCCTCTTCGCGCTCTATGTGACGATGGTTTCGATTTCGGTAGTGGTCCGCCGGCAGTGGATGGAGCGCGAACGGTTGCCCTATCCATTGACCCAGGTGGGGTTGGCGATGGTTCGCGGCGAGGAACCGGAACGCAAGCTCAATACCTTCTTTCGCCAGCCGGTGATGTGGGCGGGTTTCAGTTTTCCATTCTTATTCGGCAGTTTAAAGGCTCTGCATCTCTACGAACCGGCTTTTCCCGTCGTCAAGCTCCAATGGTGGTTGCCGCTGGTGGGCAAGCAGGTTTTAGAGCTTTCGGTAAGTTTCGCGATGGTCGGATTTTCCTATTTCATCAATGCCAATATTGCCGCCGGGATCTGGATTTTTCACATTCTGGCCAAGTTGGAAAAAGAAGCTTTTGTCCTGGCGGGGCTGAAATCCGAGCAGAAGGTCCTCTTCGGGGTGGCGGATTTCCCCTTCTTGGCCTACCAGGGGGCAGGCGCTCTAATCGCAATGGTGCTGGTTGGACTCTGGGTGGGTCGGGGTCATTATCGCAATGTATTTAAAAAGGCCTTGGGACGGGCCCCGGAGGTAGAGGACGGAGACGAGATTCTATCGTATCGCGGGTCGGTTTGTGGTGGGTTGGGTGGAATACTGGTTATGGCGTGGTGGTTGTGGACGATGGGGACGCCGTTTTTGATCGCGTTGACCTTTGTGATCTTGGCCCTGCTCATATTCATCGGGATAACGAGGATTGTAGCCGAAGCCGGTCTGGCGGCTCTCAGAGCACCGATGACGGCACCCGATTTGGTGATCCTGGGTTTGGGGACCGATCTGGTGGGGCGGACCGGGGTATGGAACTTATCTCTGGCATATATGTGGGGGGCGGATGTGAGAGTATTCGTCATGGCGACCTGTGCCAATAGTCTCAAGCTGATCGAAGAAATGGAACCGCATTTGCGCCGCCTGGTGTTCTGGGCGATTATTCTGGCGCTTTTCATCGGGACTCTGGGCTCATTCTGGATGATTTTTCATATGGCCTACCAGCACGGTGGGGTAAACCTCAACAGCTGGTTTTTCAAGGGGGCTCCTCTGGCGGCTTATGGCACCGCCTTCCGCAACATGGAACCTGCCGGGGTGTACTGGCCGGGGCTTGGTTTCTTCAGTGGCGGCGGGCTCTTGATGGTAGCGATGATCTGGGCGCGACAGCGCCTGCCATGGTGGCCGGTACATCCGATCGGTTTCCCGATCGGAGCCAGCAGTATCCTCGGTCACGTGTGGTTCAGCGTCTTTATTGCCTGGTTTCTGAAAAAGGCGATTATGCGTTTTGGCGGGGTGGCCTTATACCGCCGAAGTCAGGTGTTCTTTTTGGGTATGATCTGTGGGCAGGTCTCGTGCAATGGGATCTGGCTGGTTATAGATTACTTCACAGGTAGGGTGGGAAACAGTATCTTCTGGATATGAAGCCCCCGATTTTTTACATCCTCATCTTATTTGCGCTGAACGCCGATCCCACTTTGACCGAGGCGAGCGGTCTGCGCGAAACGGTCGAATTGCTCTCCTCGTTCGGTTCCAGGTTGAGCGGCTATCCAGGGGCCGAGGCAGCGGCCGACTACGTCGAAAACCGCCTGCGCGATATGGGGCTCGAGTCGGTGACCCGCGAACCTTTCGAGATCACAGTGCCGATCGATCGGGGCGGGGAACTCTATATCGGGGAGAATATCGAACCCTATACCCTTTATGGCCTGTGGCCCAATCTGGTCCGGACGCCTACCCTGCCCCCGGAAGGATATCGGGGTGAAATGATTTACGGGGGTGGTGGGGAATGGGCTGATTTAAACGGGTTGGAGGTAGAGGGACGGGTGGTTTTGATGGAGTTCAATAGCTGGCACCGCTGGCTCCAGCCCGCTTCGCTGGGGGCCCGCGCCATCGTATTCATTGAGCCGGAGGAAACCACCGGGCAGCAGGGCACGGCCAAATATTCGACGGCGCCACTGGATATCCCGCGATTCTGGATCGACCGGGCGTCCGGCCTCCAGCTCAAAGAGCAGTTGCTGGAGCGCCCGGCCTCGGTGCTGATCAAGGGCCGGATGGACTGGGAGCGGAAGACGGCCTGGAATATCTGGGCAAAAATTCCGGGATCGGATCCAGAATATGCCGGTGAGAATATTCTGATCGAGAGCTACTACGACGGCATGTCCGTCGTGCCGGCCCTGGCCCCCGCTGCGGAAACGGCGAGCAGTATTGCCGCGTTGCTCGAATTGGCCGAGCATCTGGTGCGCAATCCCCCCAGGCGAACGGTTTACCTGGCGGCTACCGGGGCGCATTTCCAGGCCCAGCAAGGGCTGGTCCACTTTATCGAACGCCATGCGCGGATCCATCCCTACTACGCCCAGCGGATGGATAAACCCTTCCACCCCAAGCTTTTTATTTGTCTCGACCTCTCGAGTCAGTCCGATGAATTGGGGCTTTGGAACAATACCTTCAGTTATGATCTCAAGCGGTTCTTCGTGCCCTTCGCTCGCCGTTTCATCACCTATGCCGAAGAGGAGGCCGCGCTCCTGGGCCAGAGCCAGGAACGCGCGCTGGTCAACGGGATCAGTCCGATCCGCGGCATGGATTGGTCGACTTTTGTCCCGGGTGGGATCAGGGTTAGTGGGATGCACGCCTTGGCGGGGGGGCTGGTCTCGCTCTCCCTGGTTACGGTCAACGACGGCCGCTATCTGGTCGATACCCCGCTCGACGTGCCCGAGCGGATGAAATTCGAAAATCTTGAACGCCAGAGCGCCCTGCTCAATTCAATCCTGGCACGGGCACTCAACGATACGGCGCTCTTCACCGATCTCGAAGATTTCGGACCGGTACTCAAAGACAATTTGCGCTCTCTGGAAGTGAAGCTCCGTGCGTTTCCTCGTCGCAGCCAGGTGCCCGATCGGCCGATCCCAGATGGGCTGGTGGTTATTGCTCCGTGGTTGAAGTCGCACAAAGGCGTGCGAATTGCCCAGTACCACCTCACGGACGGACAGGGTAGGGTCAAGATCGATGGGCTGGAGACCAGGGCCTATCCGCTTGCTGCCTACCAGCTCGATCCCCACACCGGTGAGATCATCTACGCGCCGGACCTCTCCAGTCGAGGCTTGCAAAAGGTGAATAACTCGGGGCTGGCTGGTGGGTGGATGCTCAACAAAAAGATCCGTTGGAAGACCAACGATATGACGATCGTCCTCTTTCCCAGCATTTCTCAGGCCTTCTACAGTTTGATCGATCCCCGCTATCTCAAGGCGTTTGGGGGCATCAAGATCATCGATAAAAGCGGGGTCGCTCCCAGTCAGTTCGGGCTGGCCAGAGGATTGGGCGATGGGGAGGCGGTGGGGGTCCTTTTCGGTCCGCAGGATGCGGCAGAGGACGACGGCTTAAAAATGGTCATCGACAACCGTCTACTCTTGCTCAACGGGGAGGGGAGTGAGACCGAGGACCAAGCTCGAGGAAAGGGCTATGTGCTCGGTCGCGATTCGCTGATCCGGACCGGTATGCTGGCCGTAGAAGACATGTGGCGGCTCAACGAGGCCCGGTTGCGCACCATGCGCGAGCACGCGATTGAGAACCAGCGTTTAAATCGGCTGCACCGGCGGGGCAAGGTCCTGATCGAAGGGGCCAAGGAGGCCGAAGAGGCCAGGGATTGGGAGCGCTATGTCGCACAGGTCAGAGCCGCGCTAGGGGTCACGACTCGCGCCTATCCCGAGGTGAAAGAGACGCTCAACGATGTCATCAGCGGGATGGTCTTTTTTCTGGCTCTGGTTATCCCAACGGCTTTTCTGGGGGAACGGCTCCTTTTCGCGGCGGCGGATATTCGCCTGCAGTTGACGGGTTTCGGAGGGTTACTGCTCCTGATCTGGATCGCGATATCGCAGGTCCACCCCGCCTTCTCCATCGCCCATCCGCTGGTGATCCTGCTGGCTTTTGCGATTATGGCCATGGCGGCGTTTGTGATGTCGATGATCAGCACTCGCTTCAATCGTTTCATGCGGGAGTACCAGACCCGCGAAGCCCACGTGCACGAGACCGATATCAGTCGGGCCAGCGCCAGCTATGCGGCCTTTATGCTGGGCATTTCCAATATGAGAAGGCGCAAGCTCCGCACCGGCCTGACCCTGCTGACCCTGGTTCTGCTCACTTTTACAGTCCTCTCTTTTACCTCGTTCAATGCCCAGGTCCGCTATATGGCCTTCGAGATGGACCACGAAGGGGCCTATGAAGGGGTGTTAATCAGAGATCGCAGTTGGAGCGAACTCAATATTCCGACGCTCGATTTCACCCTCTCCCATTTCGCCCCCGAGGGGGTGGTGGTACCCAGGAATTGGTATATCGCTTTTGACGACGAGCAGAAAAAATATATCGAAGTCTTCGGGGATACCTCGGTTGTACGGGCCACGGGGATGTTGGGGCTAGCCCCGGAGGAAGTCGAAGTTACGAAAATCGACAAGGCCTTGGTCGGAGGTTCATTTTTTGCGCGTGATGACGAGGCTAGTTGCCTGATGTCGGAGGGGATGGCGCGGGCGTTGGGGATCGATCATTGGCAATTGGGCGTGGCGACTGTCCAGGTCTTTGGTCGAGACCTGGTGGTGCGGGGACTTTTCGACTCCGAACGCTTCGATGCGGTCCACGATCTCGATGATGAATCGCTCCTGCCGGCTGATTTTCAGATGTCGAGCGCCCAGGCGCTCGGGCCGACTAGCAGGGATGAGATGCAGATCACCTTGGAGGATGCCGCGCTCGAAATCCGCCCCTTTGTCCACCTCGAAGCCGACAATGTGCTGGTCCTGCCCTATGAATTCCTGCGCGAGGCGGGGGGGACGCTGCGTTCGGTGGCCGTGCAGCTGGAAGACGGGGCCGATGCCCAGGAATTGGTCGAGGATTTTCTCCTGCGACTGGCGATGACCCTCTTTGTGGGCCTCAAGGACCCCGGCGACTCGGCGATTAAAGTATTTTCCTACACCTCGATAGGACTGACCAACGTCGAGGGGCTAGGGGCGCTGATCATCCCGATGTTTATCGCGGCGTTGATCGTGCTCAATGCGATGATGGGAGCAGTCTACGAACGCTTTCGCGAGATCGGTATCTATTCATCGGTGGGGTTGGCCCCGATGCACATCGCGCTGCTTTTTATCGCCGAAGCCTGTGTCTACGCCATAATTGGGGTAACGCTGGGCTATATTCTCGGTCAGAGTCTGGGCAAGGTGTTCATTGCTCTCGATTGGCTCCAGGGCATGAATCTAAACTATTCGTCGATCTCGGCGATCGTCTCGTCGCTGATCGTGATGGGCGTGGTGCTGCTCTCGACCCTCTACCCGGCCAAGGTCGCGGCCCGCACGGCGGTGCCCGACACGGTCCGCCTCTGGGTCCCGCCTGCGCCGGACGGCGATCGCTGGGAGATGGAATTCCCCTTTATGATCGGCGAGCGGGAGGTGACCGGCCTCTGCGGTTTCCTGGCCAATTATTTCGGCGCCTACAGCGAGGAGTCTATCGGGGATTTCTACGCCGAAAAAGTCGGCGTGGTGGTCGAGGAGGGTGAGGTTGGGCCGACCTATGCAGTCCAATTGCTGGTCTGGCTGGCACCTTTCGACATGGGCGTCAGTCAGTTTATGCAGCTCGAATTTCTGCCGACCTCGGTACGGTCGCTTTATACCGTCGAGATCTACATTCATCGTATCAGCGGCCAGGACACCTTCTGGCAGCGGGTCAACCACCGATTTATCAACGGTTTGCGTAAAGAATTTCTGCTCTGGCATACCCTGAATGAGGAGGACAGAATCTACCACCGCCAGACTGCGGAGGAATGCCTGGCCAACGCCGAATCCGAGGTCGAGCTAGTGGCGGGCGAGAAGAGTTTATGAGCGACGAAAAGAAAAAGCGCCGGGCCGAGAAGAAGAAACGGCAGTGGGAGGAGGTCGAGGAGTACCGCGCGCTGCTCGAAGCCCCGGATCGCTTCGACGAGGGGTTTACGCTGCGGACCATCATCGGCGTACTCTTCATTTCGCTGATCATGACCCCGGGCGAGATGTTTCTCGGGCTCTTCACCGGTGGAGGAATCGGCGCGGCGGCCCAGTGGGTCACCGTGATCCTCTTTTTAGAAGTCTCCAAGCGCTCTTTCACTTCGCTCAAACGGCAGGAGATCTACCTGCTGGTCTATGTCGCCACGGCGCTGGTCGCGCGCGAGGAAGGCGCGTTCCTCGACCTGCTCTGGCGGCAGTACTTCGTGCGCTCAGCCGAAGCCGAGCAATTCGGGATCTCCCGTATTTTGCCCTGGTGGTGGGCTCCGCCGCCCGATTCCGAGGCCATCGCAGAACGGACTTTTATACATCGGGACTGGCTGGCCCCGATTCTGTTGCTGGTCATCGGCACCATCATGGGTCGGATCGCCTGGTTCACCTCGGGCTACATGCTCTTCCGGCTCACCTCCGATCGCGAACAACTGCCTTTTCCGACTGCGCCCATGTCGGCACTGTCGGCTATGGCGCTGGCCGAGGATTCGGGGGCCGAGGAAGAGACCTGGAAATGGCCGGTATTCAGTATCGGCGCGGCGATCGGTGCGGTCTTTGGCGTGGTCTACATTGGGATCCCGGTAGTTACTGACCTCTGGGGCAGCAAAGTGGAGATCCTGCCGATCCCGTTCTGGGATCTTACGCCCTATTTTGGTAATGCCATCTATGCTACACCATTGGGCATAACCCTGCATCTGGGACCGATCTTCAGCGGGCTCTTAATGCCGTTC
>JAYYUU010000142.1:0-5540 GCA_036343835.1 Candidatus Latescibacterota bacterium
AGCCGGCATCCCCTCGAGTGCGGCACCGGCCTCGATCACATCGGCCCCGTTGGGAATCACCGCGATCTTTGCTTCCGGCGCCCCCAGCCGCACCAGATTCTCCTTCAGCGTCGCTGCCGGAGTGGCGATCCGGTCGGCCCGCTCCCAGCAAAAGCGCTCCATCGCCGCAATCTTGGCGAGGGTCTCCGGGGCGATATCCGGATAGGTGTGGGTCAGCTTGATTGAGGGCAGACCGTTGATCTCGTAGAGCGTCTTATAGGGCACCTCGGCCCGATCCAAAAGCGCCACCCCACTCCACGGGTCGCGATAGTGGGCGATCCGCAACTCGGGCTGATCGGCGATCAGCCCGGCCAACGCGCTGCTGAAATGCATCGCGCGCTCCAGGTAATTGGGCAGCGGCTCAAAGAAGCGGACGATCTCCACCGCGCCTTCCCGCTGGTAGGGCGGCAACTCCGGTCCGCCCAGCACGTAGAGCAGGCCACCTCCGATTTTGGCGAAGAGCGCGCGGGCCATGCGGTCGATGTGGATCGCCGCGCCCTTAGTCGAGGGAAAGACGTCGAAGGCCGCATACAGACTCGGATGGTGCCGCAAAGGCAGCGGGTTTTGTTCTGCCGGTGGTCGCAGGAGGCTTGCGGACATAGGGTAGCCCGACGCATCGATTCGAGGAGGAGCGACGTCACGTATGTCTACGGTTTTGCCCCTAGAGTATCAAGCAAAAGCTGACTCGGAAAAATTATCTCCCCATAGTTGACTTGGCCGGGTCCTGGCCCTATATATGGCATACGACCTGACCACCTGACACCATGGGAATCTGGACCATGCAAATCGGCACTACCCTGACCCGCTTTATCATCGAGGAAGAGCGCCGGCACCCGAAGGCCACCGGCGAGTTCACCGGTCTGCTCACCGACCTGACCAGCGCCGCTAAAATTATCTCCCGCGACATCAACAAGGCCGGACTGGCCGAGGTGATAGACATCACCGGACGCACCAATGTCCACGGCGAAGAAGTGCAGAAGCTAGATGAGTTCGCCAACACCCTGATCATCCGCACCACCGACCACACCGGCCGGCTCTCGGGTCTGGCCTCGGAGGAGATGGACGATATCTATCCCATCCCCGACAAACACCCCCGCGGCAACTATATCCTGGTCTTCGATCCGGTCGACGGCTCGTCCAATATCGACGTCAATGTCTCCATCGGCACCATCTTCTCCATCTACCGCAAGAAGAGCGCCGCCGGTGTCAACCTCAACGACTTCCTGCGCCCCGGCCGCGAGCAGGTCTGCGCCGGCTATATCATCTACGGCTCATCCACCATGCTGGTCTACACCACCGGCAGCGGCGCCCACGGCTTTACCCTCGACCCGACTCTGGGCGAATTCCTGCTCTCGCACGAGAATATCAAAACCCCCAAGCACGGCAAATACTACAGCGCCAACGAGGGCAACTACCCCAGGTGGGACCAACCCATCCGCCACTATGTGGACTATCTGAAAGAAGATGACCAGCCCACCGGCCGCCCCTATTCGGCGCGCTATATCGGTTCGCTGGTGGCCGACTTCCACCGCAACCTGCTCAAAGGCGGCATCTTCCTCTATCCCGCCGATGCCCAGTCGCCCCGCGGTAAGTTGCGCCTGCTCTACGAGGCGGCCCCCCTGGCCTTTATCGTCGAACAGGCCGGGGGAGCCGCCTCCGACGGCTCGCAACCGATCATGGACCTGCAGGCAACCGGATTGCACCAACGCACCCCGCTCTTTATCGGCTGTAGCGAAGACATCGCGATATTGGAGGAATTCGCGCAGGGCCAGCGCGCGTCCAAGGGCGTATCGGGTATTCGCATATCCCGGTAATGAATTACAAAACCAGCCTCGGCGCGAGCCTCGGACTCTTCGCGCTGGTCGTCCTGCAGAACGCCTGGCTCTGCGACGACGCCTTCATCACCTACCGCACCGCCGACAATCTCCTCAACGGCTACGGCCTGACCTGGAACACCACCGAGCGCGTCCAGGCCTTCACCAACCCCCTATGGCTCTTCGCCATCTCCTGCTTTTACTTTATCAGCGGCGAGATCTACTACACCGCGATTCTGCTGAGCACGGCGCTATCGGTCCTGGCGGTATTTCTCATCCTACCCGCCGCCGACTGGCGCGCCGCCCTGTTCGGGGGCCTGCTCTGCGCCTGTTCCAAGGCCTTTGTCGACTACTCGACCTCCGGGCTGGAAAATCCGTTGACCCACCTGCTGCTGGCCCTCTTTATCCGCAATTATCTCGCGCGGCCCCAGGCCCTCTTCACCCTTGCGCTGCTCGCCGGTCTGGCCACCCTCAACCGCATGGACACCGTACTGTTCTACCTGCCGACGCTCATATGGACCTGGTGGCCGCAGCGCAGCCTGCGCGCCGCAGCTACCCTGGCCCTCGGCTTCGTCCCCTTCGCCCTGTGGGAGATCTTCGCAATATGCTACTACGGCTTCCCCTTTCCCAATACGGCCTACGCCAAACTCGCCGCCGGCATCGACGGCGGCGAGTTGGCCATCCAGGGCCTGTATTACGCCGCTAATTCGCTGCGCTCCGACCCGCTGACGCTAGGCGCAATAACCAGCGCTCTGGGCCTGGTCCTGTGGCGGCGCCAGACGATCCTATCCCCCCTCGCGCTCGGTCTCGCACTCTATATGCTCTATGCGGTGCGCATCGGTGGCGGTTTTATGAGCGGTCGCTTCTACGCCGCTCCCTTCCTGATCGCCATAGCCCTGCTCTTGCGCACTTTGCCCTGGCCCAAAGGACGCCGCTGGCTCGCCGCCCCGAGCCTGGTCATCGCCCTCGCCTTGCTATCGCCCTATCCCACCTTCCTCAGCGGCCCCAACTACGGCATAAACCGCGTCGACGATATCGATGACAACCACGGTATCGGCGACGAGCGAGCCATCTACTATCCCCATACCGGCCTGCTCAACGCCATCGCCACCCGGCAGGACACCCTCTACCCAATCCACGGCTGGGCCGACTGGGGTCGGCGCCTGCGCGGATTCGCCGACGGGGGCAAACCCGCCGTCGTCACCTGGCCCTATGTCGGGTTTATCGGCTTTTACGCCGGCCCCGAGTGCCATCTGCTCGATATCTTCGGTTTGGGCGACCCATTGACGGCGCGGCTGCCCGCCCGCCGCGACCAATCCTGGCGCATCGGCCACTTCAAACGCATCCTCCCCGCGGGCTATCTCGAGACCCACCTCTACGGCCCCAACCTGATTGCCGACCCCGACCTTAAGCGCTTTTACGACCAGCTCAAAATCATCGTCAGCGGCGACCTCCGCTCCGCAGCGCGTTGGACCGCGATCTGGGCGATGAACACCGGCCGATACAACCAACTCATCGACGGGGAAAAATATCGCCACCCCACGCCCGCAGACATCGGCCGCAGCGAAAGAATCACGATGGGCGCCCAGGGCAGCCCACCCATCACCTTCAAACCGGACCGCTTCATGCATTACAGCGGTGTGGGAGACATCTACTTCGCACGCCGGCACTACATCCTGGCCGCGCAGACCTACCGCCAGACCCTGGCCCTGGACATCCGCCAACTGCAACGCTTATACCCCGAGGATTATCGCCAGAAAATGGCCGCGCTATATCTGCGCTTAGCCCAGGCGCTGACCGCACTCGACCAGTTGCCCACCGCCCGCGCAGTACTGGAAACCTCTACTCGCATCGACCCCCAAAACGAGGCCATCCGCCGCGCGCTGCAAAACCTACCTATGCCCTGACGCCTTGTCCGTCTCTCTTTAAGCTCCTATCCTAAACGGACCCTCAACCGCCCCGACAGGCCACGCATGAAAATCACCGCCGTCAAACTCTCCGTCTTCGAGCTGCCGACCAACACCGCCCGCTTCGATCTCGAACAAGTCCCCTACGGCCATCGCACGCGCTGGCAGAGCCGCCCCCACAGCCGCAGCGAGACCCCCATCCACGTCTTGCACGTATTGACCGACGAGGGGCTGGAGGGCATCTGCACCGTCGGCGACGCCCGCTATCAGACGATGCGCCGAACAGAGTTGGAACAGTTGCGGATCATGACCATCGGCCAGGACCCGCTCGACCGCGAACGCCTCGACGACAAGCTGCGTTTCGCCACCCGCTCGATGTTTTCGCAACCGGGCTGGCACGGCACATTCGACAACTGCCTCTGGGATATCGCCGGCCAGGCCGCCGACCTCCCCGTCTGCGCCCTGATCGGCCGGTCCCGCCCGCGCTGCAAGGCCTACTACAACTTCGCTTCGGGCAGCCTCGAATCCGCCGTCGAAGGCTGCGACCGGGCGCTCGCCGCGGGCTTCGCCGCACTCAAGGACCACTGGCACGGCACCCCCGAGACCAATATCGCCTGGTCGCAGGCCGTCCGCGCCCATGTCGGCCCCGCTGTCGAGCTTTTGCACGACGCCGCCGGCAGCCCCTACACCCTGCGTGAAGCCCTGCGCGTCGGGCACGCGCTCGCCGAACTCGAATACGGCTGGTTCGAGGAGGCGATCTCCGACCGCGACCTCCAGGGCTTGCAGACGCTCTGCGCCGAACTTGCCATACCGGTCATGGCCCTCGAAACCCTGATGCACGACTACGAGCTCTGCGCCGCCTGGATTCGCGCCGGTGCCACCGATCTCATCCGCGCCAACGCCCGCCACGGCACCACTGCGACCCTCAAACTGGCCCACCTGGCCGCAGCCCACCGGGCCTCCATCGAGCTCAACGGCCCGGGTGGGCTCTTCGGCCTGGTTCACGCCCATCTGGTCTGCGCCCTGGAAAATACCACTTACTACGAGTATTTCCCCGGCGGCAGCCGCGACGAACTCGGTCGCGAGATCGGCCTGACCAACCCCCCAATGCCCGTCGACGGACATATCACCCCACCGGAAACTCCTGGCTGGGGAGCCGAATGGGACCGGGCTTATTTCGCGAAAAAACGCGTCGCCGAATGGTAATCGGCGACGCCGGTTGAAGTTTGCGGCAATTTTCGATAGTTTAATGGACGCCCACTCAAACCTAGCTGAAGCCCCATGGAAGACAACCGACAAGACGGCGAACTGACCCCGGTCGATATTGGCATTATCGGCGGCGGCAAGGGCGGCACAGTCCTGCTCCAGGCGCTCAAGGACATTCCCCAGGTCACGATTGTCAGCCTCTGCGATATCGACCCAGAGGCCCCCGCCGTGCTCATTGCCCAGGAGATGGGCATCGACACCTATACCGATTCGAGCCAACTCATCCTCGGGCAACCGATGGACTGGCTCATTAACGTTACCCACAAGTCCATCACCCAGCGCCATATCCTCAGCCGCGAGCTCAGCGACATCACCGTCATCGACGGCCATATCGCCGAGCTGATCTGGCATTTGCTCCTCGATCTCCAGGATTCGCTGAAGAACACTGGCCAGGCCGACGCCTCGCTCTACGAACTGGTCTGGACCGTCATCCAGCGCATCGTCAATATCGCCCAACCGGTCCACCGCGAGCTCGAACACATCGCCTTCCACGACCCGCTGACCGGCCTCTACA
>JAYYUU010000143.1:0-5232 GCA_036343835.1 Candidatus Latescibacterota bacterium
AGTGTCATTTAAATAGTTGCATCGCCATTACGGGCATTATAGCCGGGATCATTATTGCGATCCCGAGCCGACGGCGATGTATGCTTTGAATTGAGTGTAGTCCAAACCATTTAGCCCGCCGTCGAGAGATTGACGGCGGGCTTTTTTTGTGAGGGGTAGGGTCATGTTTGGCGACGAAGGTTTAAGGGAAGCGAAGCGGCGTTTTATGACGCTGTGGAATGTCTACAAGTTTTATGGGCAATACGCCAATGTCGACGGGGTGGTGGCGGATTTAGAAGGGGTTGAGTTGCGGCTGGTGGATCGCTGGTTATTGGCGCGCTTTGGTGATCTGGTACAGCAGGAGCTCAATGTGCAGGTAGTGGAATGTGGCATGGCACCGGGGTTGGTGAGTTTGCAGGAGGGGACGGTGACCGTCGCGTTGGATCTGGCGCTGGATGCGGCGCTCGTGGGGGCGGGGTTGGCGCGGGAGCTGGTGCATCGGGTGCAGCGGTTGCGGTGCGATGGTGGCCTGGCGCTGTCGGATCGGATCCGGTTGGCGGTGGGCGTGGCGCTGGCTGAGCATCGGGACTATATCTGCGGTGAGACGCTGTGTTGTGCGTTGGACTTCGGCGCGGATGTGGCGGGCGCGGCGTATAAGATCAATGGCGAGGAGGTGGTTTTGCGGCTGTCGAGGGTCGATTGACACTACCAGGGGTGGACGGTACTTTGGGCTTTTATGGGGCCTCGTTATAAAGGCACAAAGGCGGAAGTCCGGGCGTTGGACGCCTATATCAAACTCGTCCGCGCCAGCGAGTCGATTGTTGGTCGATTGGGGCAGAGTTTGCGCGTTGAGGATGAGCTGACGCTGAGTCAGTTTGGGGTGCTGGAGGCCCTGTTGCATCTGGGATCGATGTGCCAGCGCGAGCTGGGCGTCAAGATCCTCAAGAGCAGTGGCAATGTGACGATGGTCGTTGACAATCTCGAGAAGCGGGGGTTGATTGCCCGGCGGCGCAGCGCAGAGGATCGCCGGGTGATGGAGGTCGATTTGACGGCTAAGGGTCGAGCGCTGATTAAAGAGCTCTTTCCGCGTCACGCCGCAGAGATCACCGCGGAGATGGGCCGGCTGACGGCGGCCGAGCAAAAGCAGTTGGGGGCGTTGTGCCGCAAGCTAGGTTCGGGGGATTGAGCGAGCGCATTTTTGCCGGGGGAGTCTGCTTCTTGTGGGGGCGAGCTCTTTTTTAGGTCGATGGCTGAAGAAACAATACCCGAAGCTTTTCGCACTCGGCTGGAGGAGATCCTGCCACCGGAGCGCTTTGCCGCGTGCTGGGAGAGCTTTGCCCGAGAGCAGCCGACGGCTTTTCGCGCCAATGGGCTCAAGACCTCAGCCGCTGCGCTTAGCGCCGAGCTAGTAGCAGCGGGTTTTGCGCTGACGCCACTGGCCTGGAAGGCCGATGCCTTTATAGTGCCCGCCACAGAACGCCGCGCCCTCACCGAATGTGCCGCTTATCGCGAAGGCCGGCTCTATATCCAGAATCCCTCCAGCATGGTGCCGCCGATTTTGCTCGATCCCCAGCCGGACGAGTGGATTCTCGATCTGACGGCGGCGCCGGGTAGCAAGACCATGCAGCTGGCGGAGATGATGGGCAATGCGGGCCGGATCTCGGCGGTGGAGTCGGTGCGCGGACGCTTTTTTCGGTTGCGCGACAATTTGGCCAAACACGGGGTCGACAATGTGCAGACCTATCTCAAGGACGGATCGCGGGTCTGGCGTCAGTGCCCCGAACAATTTGATGGGGTGCTGTTGGAGGCGCGGTGTTCGTCGGAGGGGCAGTTTCGCGCCGTGGAGCCAAGGAGTTGGGCCTATTGGAGCGAGAAGAAAATCGCCGAGATGGGCCGCAAACAGCGCAAGCTATGCTACTCGGCGGTGCGGTGTCTCAAGCCGGGCGGGGTGCTGGTGTATTCGACCTGCACCTTTGCGCCGGAGGAAAACGAGGCGATTATCGACCGGGCGCTGCGGCAGTTTGGCGAGGCGTTGGAGGTAGAGGATATCGAATTGCCATTTGATCATGCGGAGCCTGGATTGGGCCAATGGCGGGGCAAGGTATTTGCCGAGCAGTTACAGCGGGCGCGGCGGATTGTGCCACGAAAGGGGATGGAGGGGTTTTTCGTCTGCCGGTTGCGGAAGACGGCTTCTTAGCAGCCGTTTGCAAAGCCCTGCGGGCTGTCGCGCGGCACCGACCGCGGCTCGGCGTAGCCCAACAGCAGTCCCATCGCCAGGATCTGGCCCTCTTTAGGCCCGGGCCCACGATCGGCTCGCTCGCGCGTGGAGCGCACCAGGAGTTTGCAGACGGCTAGCTCAGGTGGCGCGGGTCTCGTTGCGGCTTTGCAGGGCGTAGATCGCCGAGCGCAATTCGCCCAGGGGCGGGTCCATAAAGTGGATGTGGAGCAGGCCGTCGCGACTGGTTTCCGTGGACTTGATGTCGACGATGATGGCGGTGATGGGGGAGAGGGTGATATCGGGCTCGGCAGACCAGAATTCGATCATATCGCCGCGATCGAATTCGAGATCGGTCAATAGCGCTGCGCCGCCCTCGCTGATATCCTGCAGGCGGCCGGAGACCGAATCGATCTCGGTGAAGACATCTTCCTCTTCCTCGTCGGCCGTCGCGTGTTGCAGCTTTTTGGCGACCCAGATCCGCATATCGGCATTGACGCGCACGGTGGCGCGTGGCGTGAGCTCGTTGGCGCCCATTTTTTCGAGCTTGGTCTGGATGCGGCGGATGAGCTCGATTTCGCGTTGGCGGCGGCTGACGCGCTTTTTGAGGTCGCTGATCAGATAGTCGAGACCAATGGCCGATTCGAGCAGGTCGCTGCTCATATTGGTGGGTACATTGTCGGCGATTTGCGTCAGGAGGCGGGTTTCGGTTTGGCGGAAGCCGTGGGCGTTGGCCTGGTTTTGGAAGTTTCCTTTGCGGTCGCTGGCCGAGCCTTGGCTGCGGGATTCCCGCTGGGGTCGGCTGCTGAAGATCTTGAAGAGGATGTAGAGAATGCCCGACAGCGCGACGACGGCGATCAAAAAGGTCCCCAGTAGACCGAGATCGGAGGAAGTCTGGTAGCCCAGAGCAGCCAGGGTGGGGCGGGCGATGAGCGTCAGGAGGACGGCGGCGATATAGGGGGCCATGGGTGAGATCTCTCCTGCGGGGTGTAAAAGCGGTTAGTACCAATACCTTAAGATATTTCGGTAGCTGAAACAAGGAGTTTAGAGACTCTCTTCACAACTCGTCGGCCGTCGCGTGGCTCGATGGCCTCTAATCCCCGAGCCGGGCACCGATGCCCAGGCGCAGGGTGCGGCCCGGGGCGGGCTCGAAGAAGCGCCCACCAAAGGCGTTGGGAACGACCGAGCCGCTGTATTGGGCGGCGAAGAGGTTTTCGATCCCGAGAAAGGCGGTGGCCGCGCGATACTCCATCCCCAGCCGCAAGTCCACTCTGAGATAGGCGTCGTTGCGAAAGGCATTGGGGGCGGTGTCATTTGCCGGTGCCGGGCCGTTGAAGTCGTTGGCCCAGTAGCGGCCGACCCGCTCGACCTCAATATCGGCAAAGAGGCCCTGCGGATGCTGGTAGCCAAGGCTGGCGAAGAGCCGGTGGCGCGGTACACCCGGGACCTCGTTACCCGCCAGTTGCAACAGTCCGGCGGCGGTTTCGATCTGATAATCCTCAAAGACATAGTCGCCAAAGGTGTAGGCGAATAGGGCGCGCAGATCGGGGCGCGGGGCGATGGCGAGTGTCAGCTCGAGGCCGCGATTTTGGGTCTGGCCGGCGTTGCGGAAGTAGATTTCCTCGCTGTCGGGGCTTTCGATCTGGAAGGGGATCAGCGCGTCGGTGACCGCAAGCTGGTAGAGCGCGAGGTCGAGGTCGAGGTGCCAGCGCGGGATATGGCGGCGCAAGCCGGTTTCGAAACCGAGGATCCGCTCGGGCTCGAGGTCGGGGTTGAAGCCGCCTTCGCCCATCGGTCGATTGCCCAACTCGGAGGTGGTGGGGGTTTGGAAGGCGGTGGCGATATGGGCGTAGAGCCGGGTGAGTGGAGAGGGGCGGTAGACCAGGCCCGCCATCGGGCTGAACTGGTCCATATCGCGCCCGCCCGGGGCGCGTCCGTCGGTCGCCAAGCGGTCGGTGACCGCGAAGCGATAGCGATCGTAGCGGCCGGCAAGGGTTAGGATCAGCGCGGTGCCGAGGTTTTTTTCGAGCGAGAGGAAGGGGCCGAAGCTGCGGACCTTTTCCTCCTGGTCTATCTGGCCCGCGCCGTATTGCACCTGGTCGAAGACGCGCTCGTCGTCGACGCTGATGCCGTCGGGCAGGCCTTCGTTGCCGAATTCGCGGCGCTCGTCGCGCTGGGTGTCGAGGTCGAAGCCGGTAGTAACGCGCCAGTCGGCGAGGGCGAATTCGTGCTCGCTACGCAGACCGAAGGCGCTGCGGTCGAGCTCGACGATGCGGCCGGGGATGGGGTTTTTAAGCGCGCGGTCGACACCGTAGAGGGTTAGACTGGAAGCGCGCCCGTGGCGCGGGCGATAGTCGAGGCGGAGACCGGCTTGCGACTGGCGGACCTGTTTGGACGCGCCCTGGCCGATGATAAAACCGCGAGCGCTCTGTGGGCTCACCTCGGCGGTGCGCTGGTCGAGCGAGCTGGGGTTGAACAAATAGGGCGCGTCGTGGAGGTGGAAAAGCAGCGAGAGCTCGAGCCGGGGGTTGAGCGCGTGGGTGATGTGGGCGTTGAGGCCCCGGGCGCGGGCGTCGGCGTGGTCGCGGTAGCCCTCGCTTTGCAAGTCGTAGATGCTGGCGAAGAAGCGGGTGTCGGCGGTGTGGTGCGAGAAGCGGGTCTGCAGCCGCAAGAGGCCGTAGCTGCCGGTGATGAGCCGGGGCTCGAGGCGCCAGGTGGTGCTGGTGGGCGACTGGGTGTGGGCGGAGAGCACGCCGCCGCCGGCATTGCCGTAGAGCGCGGAGCTGGGGCCGCGGAGGATTTCGACGCGGCCGGTCGAGCCGAGGTCGAGGTTGTTGAGCTGGCTCTGGCCGTCGGGCATGGTCAGCGGGATGCCGTCGAGCAGGATTTTGAGGCCGCGGACCCCGAAGGCGGCGCGGGCGCCCAAACCGCGCAGGCTGAGCCGGTCGCCCTGCGAGAGATTGTGGCGGTTGGAGACGAAGAGGCCAGGCACCGAGCGCAGCGATTCGTCGAGCGAGAGGCCGGGCCGGGCGCGGTGG
>JAYYUU010000144.1:0-6399 GCA_036343835.1 Candidatus Latescibacterota bacterium
AGCAGCCGCTATGTCTCGCACGTCTACGACCTCGGGGCCCCGGCTACCTGGGGCAATATCAGCTGGCGCGAGCGCTTTATCGATTTGCGCAGCGGCGCGACGGCCAGCCTCGACGAGGCGGCGGCCGGCGATTGCACCACCAAGCGCGACACCTTCTCGACGGCGGCGGATATTCCCGACGACTGGGGCGAGTGCGAGACGGCCTCGCTCAACCTGCCCGGCCAGGGCTACACCACGGTGTGGATCTGCTTCCAGACCTCCTGCCGCGACAACACCACCGGCGATATCACCCACTACCCCGGCCGCACGGCGGGCAAGCGGGTGGCGGCCAAGCCGCTGGCCGGCGAGCCGTCGCAGATCCTGGTCCGCACCCGCACCGGCAGCGATCAGACACCGCTGCTCTACCACCGCCGCGACGTGCAGCGCGTCGGCGAGGACGAGCAGTCCAGTTCGCTAATCAATCTGGGCGAGCAGATGGGCCGCGACGAGTACCTGGGTCTGGCACCCGATCTGGAGGCCACGCCGCCCCGGGTCTGGGACAAGGGCGAGATCCGCGAGGACCTGGAAAATTGGAGTCCCTGGTCAGCGCCCTATCTGCGCGGCGATAAGGAGGGCGGAACCCCGGTGATCTCGCCCGGTCCGCGGCGCTATATCCAGTTTTCGATCGACTTTCTCAACGAGGATATCGACGCGACCAAGATGGTCGAGCAATTGTCTATCGAATATCTGCGCCCGCCCATCGCCGACGATCTGATCGCCGAGATCTACCCGCGCGAGGTCGAGGTCTCCGAGACGGTGAATTTCACCTACGCGGTGCGGGCGCTGATGAATATCGAGGGGGTTAAGGGCTTCGACACCTTCGAGATTTTGACGCCGACGCGGGTTTTGGGGATCGATCGAATCGAGATCATCGAGGGAGGGGAACTCGTCTTCGAACGGGAACTGAACGCCGACGTGGTCCTCGACGAGCGGGGCGTTCCGATGGTACGAACCGGGGACGGCGAGGTCCGGGGGCTGCCCTACGCGACCGTTGCGGCGACGGGCGATACCGTCGCGATACAGGCCATTACCGACCGCAATTTCATCGTCCGCTTTCCCCAGGTCGAGCGGCCGGCCGCAGGCGGCGAACGGCTCCTCAAGATCCATTTCCGCGGGCGGGTGTTGCTCTACAGCACCCTATTCCGCGGCCAGGCGATCCTCTCCTCGCAGCCCGGCAGCATTCAGCGGATCACTCCGGGGAACGCGACCTTTCTCGGCGAGGGGGACCTGCCGACGGCCTCGGGCATTACGGTGTTGAGCCCGGGTATTACCCAGGGCAGCCTGGTCGGGTCCTTTGCCCTGGGGCCGAATCCCTTCACGCCCAATGGCGACGGGATCAACGACCGGCTGGAGTTGAGCTACGATATCGTCGCGGTGACGCGGGCGGCCGAGGTGCAGGTGCAGGTCTTCGACCTGACGGGGCGCCTGGTGCGCACCCTCTACCGGGGCGAAGACCTCAGCGGGCGCTACGACTCATCCGTCCGCTCCGGTCTGGTCTGGGATGGGCGCGACCAGACCGGCGGCGTAGTGCCGCCGGGCATCTATCTGGTCTACATCGAGATCGAAGGGGATTCCAAGGCCAACCGGCGGGCGGTGCCGGTGGCAGTGGCTTATTGAGGCGTCAAAACGCCCCTTTGAGTTGTTCGCGCCACTGCTCCTTGACGATTTCGAGGAGTTCCTGCTGGCGTTCTTCGACGTAGCGCTGCTTGAAGCGGTCGAGATTTTCCACTCCTGACAGAGTATCTCCGCGAATGACTTGGAGGTGGCCCGCCAGGCGGTTGGCCTGCAGGTGGCCGGGCTGTATTTCGAGTATGGCCCGAGCCTGTGTCAGGGCTCGTTCGCCCTGGCGCTGCGACGCGTAGTGGGTCGCCAGCAACCAGCGCGCATCTACCGAGTTGGGATCGTCGGCGATCAGGTGTTCCAGGTGGGCGGCGGCCGAGTCGGCGGTGCCGGCGGCGAAGAGCAGGCGGGCCAGGCGGTAGCGGGCCTCTGTCCGGGCGGGGTCGCGGCGCAGGATCTCCCCGTACGCGCGCCGGGCCCGCTCGTGCTCGGCCAGCGCCTCTGACAATTGCCCCAGTTGCAAGCGGAAGCGCAGCGAGTCGGGCGCCAGGGCGACGAGGTCGCGGTAGATCTCCGTGGCTAGGGCGAACTGGTCCAGTTGGATATGGGCGTAGGCCAGGCGTTCTCGCAGCGCCATGGGCTGGAGATCGGTCCCGGCGTCGAGCAGTCGCCGGTACTGGGCAATGGCCTCGCGGTGGCGTTCGGCTTGGAGCAGGGCGTTGGCGAGGGCGTAGCGGGCTTCGGGGAAATCCGGATGGCGGGCGACGAAGTCACGATAGGCGGCGATGGCCCGGTCGTAGCGCCCGCGCCGGGCGTGCAGGGCGGCGAGGTTGAAACGGGCTTCGCGGATGTCCGGATCGCGGGTCAGGGCCTGCTCGTAGGCGTCGATGGCGTTGGCGAGCAGGCCCTTTTGCTGATAGACGAAACCGAGGCGGTGCAGGGTCTCGCCGTCGCCGGCCATGTCCATGGTCCCGACGCGAAAATTGCAGACGGCCACAAGCGCGATCAGCGCGCCGCCGGCCGCGGCGCTGCGGCGCCGGTGCAGTTGGGCGACGGCGAAGGCGGCGAAGAGCAGCAGCGGCGGGACGACCGGCAGGCGGTAGCGCGCGGTCGGGAAGAACAGTGCGACCGACAGCGCGTAGATGGCGGTGTAGAGCAGTAGCAGGTCGATCTCGGAGCGGCGCTCGCCGCGGCAGGCCAGGCCGATGCCCACAAGCGCCAGGGGGCCGACGATGCCGAAGGGAAAGGCGATGGTCGACTTCCACAGCAGGAGCGACAGCAGGGACGAGAAGTTGCGGGCGTAGTAGAGGTCTTGGTTGCGGCCGATCTCGTCGCCGTGCCAGAACAGATAGGTCTTGCGCAGCATCAGCCAGGCCCAGGCGCCGGGCTCGGTGCTGATGAAGTCCCAGGCCCGGGCGAAGAAGTAGTACGACTGGTCAGAGGCCCGGGTAAGTCCGGTTTCGCGCCGGGGTTGGCTGACGAGGTCGCGCCAGGCCGCGCCGGGCTGGATGCTGATCGTCTGTTCGTAGTCGGGATTGTTGCCCAGGTAGAAGTTGATCCCCCCGTTAGAGGAAATCAGCACCAGGTCGTCGCCGACCAGGTAGTTGCGCAGGGTAACCGGGGCGATGGCCAGGCCGGCGCCCAGCAACAGGGGCAATCCGCTCGCCAGCCGCCGCGGCCACGGCAGGGCGCGGCGCTGCCACAGCACCCAGCCGCAGGCCGCGGGTAGAAAGAGCAGGATATTGGCCACGGCGAGGGCGGCCAGTCCCAGACAGAGCCCGGGGACCAGCATACGCCGCGGCCGGCCCGCCAGCGCCCAGGGCAGAGGCAACAGCAGCAGCAGGTCGAAGAGCAGGGCCAAGACCGGCGGCAGCAATTCGGCGTCTATGAAGACCCGCGGACCGTAAAGCGCCGCCGCCGCCGCCGCCGCCAAACCCGGGCCGGGGCCGAATAGCCGCCGGCCGAGCAGGTAGATCAGCGCGCAGTTGAGGGCGCCGATGGCGGCTTGCCCCAGCCGGGGTAGGTAGTGGCCTGGCCCATCCAGCGCGTAGAGCAATCCGAGAAAATAGGGATAGAGCGGGGGTTGCCAGAAGGGGGCATCGCCCCCGTCCCAGCGGCCGTCGACCGCCATGCGCTCGGCCGCGTCGGCGTAGGTTTTGGCGTCGACCAGGGGGTAGTCGAAAAAGGGGCTGGCCTGGCTCTGTTCGATGTAGAGGAGGCGCGCACCCAGCGCCGCCAGCCAGACGAGTCCCGCGGCCAGCCAGACCGATCGCCCCATGGTCGCCGATCAGATGCCGAGCCCGGCGTAGACCGTGATAAAGCCCTCGGTGATGGTCCGGGTTTTGAGACCCGGATCCTGGAAGTCGCGGACGTCGAATTTCATCCCCACCTGGGTCGTCAGCACGTAGCCCTGGTATTCGGCGACATTGGAAATCTGGGTGGCGGAGATGAAGGACTGGAAGTTGTTGATATCGTCGCCGAGGTCGCGGAATAGCACGTACTCGAGGCCGCCGGCGAAGGTGGTGCTGCGCAGGAAGGGCAATTCGGCGATAAGGCCGAAGATCTCGGTCAGTTCCTTGCGCTCGGTGCGCGAGAACAGGTCGTAGGTCTGGCGCCGAAACTCGCTTTTCCAGCGCGGCATCAGCCGCAGGGTGCCGATCTCGCGGAGATACTCGGCTTTGTTGACGATGCCGAAGAAGAACTCGTTGGAGTCGAGACCGAGCGGCGCGCGCTCGGCGGCGCTGAGGCGCTGGTGCCAGAGGTCCCATTTGAGCGAGTTCTTGAACGTCAGGTCGGCGATGGGTTCGTAGGTATGGCCGACGAAGAAGCCATTGTACCAGGTGTCGCGCCCGAGCATCGGGTCGATGACCTCGACCTTGCGGTCGTCGCGCAGGGTGTTGCGGTTGTTCCACTGCAGCAAGTCGTCGGGGATATTGTCCTTGATGCTCTTGGTCTTCTCCATGACCCGCAGTCGGCCCCAGCGGTGGTGGTCGATGTCCAGGGTCAGCATCGCGTAGGTGGAGTAGTTGCGCTGGTCGGAGGTGATCAACTCGTCGCGCAGGTGCCCAACGGTGGCGCGCAACTGCGGGGTGATGTGGGCACCGATATAGGCGTTGAAGCCGCGGTGGTTGCGCTTGTAGGGGAAGTCGGGCTCGAGGTCGTTTTCGAAGCGGTCGACCCAGGTGTTGTTGTTGGCGTCGATGCCGTAGAGGAATTCCGGCCGCTCGATGTGCTGCCGCAGAAAGGGTTCCTCGTAGTCGGGGATCAGGTTGATGACCCGGCCGTTGTCGTTCTGGTTGAAGTCGGGGATGAAGTCGTTGTTCTCGTCCCAGCCGGGGAAGACCGCCGGGTCGGTGACCAGTCCGTCGCTGCGGCCCCAGTCGGGGATCCGGTCCTGGTCGTCGTTGTCCTCGACGAAATCGACCAGGAAACGCTCGATATTGCTCGGGGCGCCGCCCTCGAAATAGCCGGAGGAATAGTCGATGAACCCGTCCTGTTCGGTGACGTAGACGGTGGTGGCGTAGTCCGGGTCCATGTGGAAGGCTTCGCCGAAGAAGAAGAAGGGGTAGGTGACCTTCGACAGGTTGAGCATCCAGGCGTTGGCCGAGGGCTTGTTGGAGATGCCCGACGAGGTGGAGTGGTCGGTATTGCCCTGGTCGTTGCTGGGATAGGGGTATTTTCGGTAGACGCGGCTGTTGTCGAACTCGCCGTAGAAGTTGAAGCCCTTGACGTCGTTGAACTCGGCGGTGAAGCCGAAGATCGAGGTGGCGGTGGGCAGGCCGTATTCGAAGGAGACCACCCTGAGGTTGGTGTTGTCCTTGACATTGCCCTTGGCGCGGGCCATCAGCAGGAATACCGGGTCGTCGCTGCGGCCGGTTTGGCGGTTGGAGGTGATCTGCACCTTGTAGTCGTTGCCGAGCACCAGGTCGAAGGAGACCTTGCGGATCTGGGTCTTGTCCTGGGGGGCGGTGAGCAGGTAGTCGCTGCTGTTGAAGTCGTAGCGCAGGCGGATCTGCTCGTTGCCGTCGGCGGAGATAAAGCCCTCCTGCGGAAAGCCGCCCTCGATAATCGGTTCGAAGCCGATTTCCCTGCCGCGCACCCGGGTGCCGTCGAGATAAGTGATGACGATGTCGGAACCGGCGGGGAAGAACGCGGCCCCGCCCTCGTTGTCGGCGGGCGAGTCGTCGCTGAGCAGGACCTCAATCCAGGAGATGGCCTCGGTTTTCTGGTCGACGGTCAACTCTCCGGTCAGGGGGTTGCCGCCGAAGCCCTCGGTGAGGGTGTTCGACTGGTGGGCGTTGACGAAGTTGACGCCCAGGGTGGTGAAGTCGCCGATCTGGATGGTGCCGCGGCCGCCCATCAGCGAGGTGTTGTTGGTGCGGTTGATGCCCTCGGCGAAGGTCGTGGAGCCGCCCGATTCGCTCAACCGCGAATAGAGGACGGTGAGCATGTACTTGTCGGTGGCGACATCGAACTGCACGCCGTCGAAATCCGGCTTGGAGAAGGTCATCGGCGTCAGGGTAGTGCGCAGGCCGTTGGCGATGGTCAGCGCGTAGTGGTACTGGCCCTTGGAATCGGAGGCGATCACCACATTGCTGAACCAGCTGCGGAAGCGAGCGTCCTTGAAGAGTTGGTTGCCCTTCTGCAGGGGCTGGCGCTGGTCGTTGTTGTAGATCAGCCAGCCACGGCCGACGTAGTTGCCGAAGAAGTCGTAGAAGTAGTCGCCTTCGAGGGCGGTATCGACGTAGCGCTGGTAGTGCCGGCGCGCGTAATTGGAGTACTCCCACTGCTGCCAGCGGT
>JAYYUU010000145.1:0-11770 GCA_036343835.1 Candidatus Latescibacterota bacterium
GGTTTAAGGGGTGGTACTGGTAATCGGCGAGGTGGCTCCGGGGTAAATACCGTCGCTCATTCTCGCGGCTCAATCCTGAGCCGCCTGCCGCTCTGGTATCTACCCCTACGCCATGGTCCGCTCTTGTACGGTTCTGTATAAACCATTAGTGGGGTGTGGAGAATGGCGGAATTTCCTGGGAAGGTGAGTGATTTTTTGAAGGTTGGTGTGGCAGCGGCTGGTAAGGGGGATTTAGAAAGAGTTAAGGAAGTTTTGGAGGCGAAGCCCGAGTGGCGGTACAAGGTGGGGTCGCATGGGCGGACTATGTTGTGGGAGGCGGCTTATAAGGGGAAGTTGGAGATGGTGGAGTCTCTGGCGGAGGCGGGGGCGGATCTTGATGCGCGGGGGTGTTATTATACGCCGTTGCGGTTGGATATTACGGCGTATTGTGCGGCGCGGGTGGCGAAGCGGGAGGGGGTTGCGGAGTATCTGCAAGGGCGTGGGGTGGTGATTGAGATGGATAGGGCGGCTTATTTGAGGGATGCCCCAAGTCGTCTAAGCTGAATTAAGCAACGGTCAAACTTAAAATCCCTTGAGATAGTGCGCCACTTCTTTTAAGGGCGCGACCCAGATCTCATCCTGCTGTTCGCCCAGATATTGCACCAGTTGTTGGTGCTCGCTCTCGTCGATAAATAGCCCGTGCGTGCCCTCGCCGACCCCGTGGATCATATAGATGATCCAGCCGCCACCGGCTACAGCGCGTTCGATTTCCTCGCGTAGCTCGGTGGCGCTGCGGCCGTCGCCGCTGAAGTGTCCCAGCGCGTTGTAGTTGATATTGGCCAGGTCGACGACCTGCTTGCGGTGTGGCCCCCGCCCGGCGACGAACAATTTCTCGATCAGTGGATCTATGCTCTCCAGCGTCTCGCCCTGGCCGATTTCGGTGTTGCAGCAGGTATTGCCGAATGAGCGCTTGGTCTGGCCGTCGATTAGCGACAGGGTGAAATCGGCGACGCGCATCTCGTCGCTCCAGCGCTCGGGTGTGTAGTGGCGCAAGTCGTAGTGGTCGGGCAGCCAGGTGGGGTCGTCGGAGTCTCTTTTGCGGCAGGGGTGGAAGAGGCTGTGGTTGCCCAGCTCGTGGCCCTTGGCGGCAACTTGGCGCCAGATTTCTGCGTCCGGCATAAAGACGGAGCGGATCGGGGTGTAGAAGGTCACCCGCAAACCGACTGCTTCCCACGCCGGGGCGACGAGCTGGTGATGGCATGGCACGGCGTCGTCGTAGGTGATGGAGACGGCTCCTTTTGTACCTTGGGGCCACTTGAAGGTCGCTAGGTCTAACATGGTTGCTCCTCGTCGTGTGGGGTGGGGCGCTGGTCTCAAGGTAGTCTCGGCGACTTGACCATACAACCGAAAAGCTGTCCTTTATAACCCAATCGCGAACCGACACAATCGGACATTGTACAGTTTGCAATGCGCCGATGAGGCCCACGATATCGTCGAGTCGCTGCGCAGCCGGGGCAAGGAGCTATCGGAGGCGATGTCGGTGCATAGGGAGTGCGTGATGGAAGTGCTTTTTGAGTCCCGAATCGAAATCGAGAGCGTAGCCGGGAAGCTGCGCGCCATCCAGGCCCAGCCCCAATACCATCCCGAGGTGGTCGTGCCGCGCGATACCTTCGTCGACCGCGCCGGCACCAGCATCTGGGGTACCGTGCTCAAGGATGGGGGCCGCTATCGCATGTGGTATCAGCCCTGGCCGGAGGACTGGGATGGCCGGGATGTTTCACTCGTCGGCTATGCCGAATCGGACGACGGGCTGAGCTGGGATAAAAAACCGCTCGGGCTCGTCGACTACGGCCCGAGCCCCAACCACCTCTGCGACCTGGGTCTCCACTGCCCATCGGTCTTTGTCGATCCGCAGGCCCAGTCCTCGCATCGCTATCGCGCCGTCGGTTGCGCCAATCCGGGCTCGACCGGCATCCGGTTGCGTCCGGACCAGCAACGAGGCTACTACACCGCCCATTCGAGCGACGGTCTGCACTGGGAATACGATGCGGAGACGCCGACCTGGCAGGGGGCCGACACGCTCAAAAGCGTCTGGCATCCCGTGCAACAGCGGGGTATCATTACCCTCAAGCGCAGCGTGCGCTATCAGGGTTTCCGCCGCCGTTCCCTCTGGCAGGCCGAGTGCGTCGATGGAGCCTATGCGCCGGCGGTGCGCGCGTTGGTGCCCGACAATTTCGACGATATCCGCGCCAGTAGCGGCGGTTTTGCCAGCGCCGACTACTATAGCATGAGCCTGCTGCCGGCCGGTGCGGGGACGGTGGGTTTTGTCGAGCAGTTTCGCCACGCCCTGCCGCGCACTGGCGGCTGGGACACAGGTGTCTTTGGCAGCACGGCCATTAGCTTGACCTATCAGGAGGAGCGGGGCGCCTGCTGGCAACATGCGCCGGGTCGTCCCGACTTTTTAACTCCGGGTGCGCTGCCCTGGGCGCCGGGCGGTTATTATCTGTCCTCGGCTCCCGTCGAGGTCGGCGACGAGCACTGGCTCTACTTCGCCGGCGATCCCACCGCGCACGGCTGGTATCTGGACGCCGAGTGGAATCGCCTCGATCGGCGCATGGCCGAGCTCGTCGAGTTGGGCTTGAGCGAGATCGGCATGGCGCACTTTCCCAAATACCGCCTCTTCGGTTTCGAGTCGGTGCCCGAAGGCGTGCTCACCCTCGACCTGGGTCCGCTCGATTCCCCGTGCGAACTCGTCCTCAACTGCAAAACCTTCCACGATGGCTGTATCCGCGTCGAACAGCTCGATGAGTGCGATCAGGTCTACGCGACGTCGCAGCCGCTTGCAGGGGATCATAGCGGCGTGGTGGTGACCTGGCGGGAGGGTGCGGTTATTCAGTCTGGGGAGCGCGCGCTCCGTTTGCGGTTCCATCTGGAAACTGCCGAGCTTTGGGCGTATGAACTGCGGCCTGTGCCATAGAGGGGTAAAAATTGCCACAGGATGGCGCACGTGGTATTATGTAGCCGAATCTAGCCGAGCGTATCCTTTTGACCATTGGGGAAAAAGCAGACCATGACCGTAGCCGAGGATCGCGCCGCGTTGAGTGCCGCAGAGATGGACCAGTTTCGCGAACAGGGTTTTTTGGGTCCTTTCACCCTGTGCAGCCCGGAGGAGATGGGCGAGCAACGCCCCGCGGTTGAGGCGGTGCTCGCCAACGCCCCGCCCGGTCACAAACAAAAGATCCACAATCGCCATCTGGACAAAAAGCTGATCTGGGATCTGTCGACGGATCCGGAGATCATCGGGCGGATGCAGTGCCTGTATGGCGAGGATCTGCTGATGTGGCGGACCAATTTCTTTATCAAGGAGCCGGGCGCCAAGGAGATCCCCTGGCACCAGGACCACAACTACTGGCCACTGGAGCCGCCGATTATCGCCTCGGCCTGGATCGCCATCGATGAATCCACCGTGGAGAATAGCTGCTTGCAGGTGATTCCGGGGTCGCATCGCAAGACGTTGCCGCATATCAAGGCCACCGAGGATATGGTCTTCGGACAAATGGGCGACCCGGACTATCTCGATTTGGACCAGGCGGTAAACCTCGAGATGCAGCCGGGGGAGTTTATCCTCTTTAACGAGCGCACCGTCCACCACTCCGAGCCCAACCGCTCGCCGCAACGGCGGATCGGTCTGGCGGTGCGGGTGGTGGTGCCGATCGTCAAAGTGCTGCGCTGGGACGCGCCCGAGCATGCGCTGGTGCAAATTTCGGGTAGCGACCCAATGGGTTTGAATAAAATTGTCGACCCGTTGACGGATTGAGAGATATGACTGCAGAGCAAGAGTCGGGAATGACCGACGAGGAAAAATTTCGCTTTGATCTGACGGGTTTTCTGGTGCGGCCAGCGATTTTGGCGCCCGACGAGATCGCGGCGATCGTCGACCAGATCGACCGCATCAAACACGACCCGGAGTCGCTGTCGCCGGCAGAGCGGGCAATGCCCGGCGGCGCGGCGAGTTTGTTGATCGACCACCCCAAAGTAATGGAAGTGCTACACGAGATTATCGGCAAAGACGTGCGGCTGGAGGGCACCTTTTGCGTTTGGCGCCAAAAGGGCGAGTGGGCGGGGGATCTGCACGGCGGCGGACCGGGTCAGATCGACCCGATCTTCGGTTATCGCTGTCAGCACGGGCGGATCCACGCCGGGATGGTGCGGGTGGTTTTCGAACTGACGGATGTGGGCAAAGAAGACGGGGCGACGCATTTTATCCCCGGTAGCCACAAGGCCAATTTTCCGATGCACCCCGACCATATGTCCCTCGCAGACGGTGAACGCAGCGAGTTTCTCACCAGCTATGAATGCCCGGCGGGTAGTGCAATTTTCTTTACCGAGAATTTGTGCCATGCCGGTCCGCATTGGCAGCGCGACACCCCGCGGGTGGCGGTGCTCAACGCCTATTCTCATTTGGCCACGCACTGGCACCGCCTGACGATCCCGCCGGTGGTGATGCAGGCGTTGAGGCGTGAGAAGCAGGCCTATTTCCGCGAGCCGTGGATCGCCGATTTCCGCACCGGGCCGGCCACCCACAACACGATCGAGCGCTTCCTCGAGGGGGACGAGGCGCCGATCAATACCGACCATCAGCCCTGACGATGGCCGATTTTCCAACCCGGGAGATGGACCAGCTCGCCGCCGGGTACGATGGCCGGATGGGCTTTTACGTCGAGGATTTGCACAGCGGGCAGGTGCACCAGTATTGCGCTGCAGAGCGCTTCCCCACCGCCAGTGTGTGCAAGGTCTGCGTGATGGTCGAGCTTTTTCGCCAGGTTGCAGCGGGAGCGCGCTCGCTCGACGAGCGCCAGCGGCTGGCGGGGCCGATCTCGAGGCACGGGACCGGGGCGCTCAAATGGGCGGTGGACCATCCCGAGCTGAGCTTGCGGGACTACTGTCGGTTGATGGTTTCGATCAGCGACAATGTGGCCACGGACGTGCTGATCGACCTCCTGGGGTTGAAGGCGATCAACGGCACGATGCAGGAGCTGGGCTATGCCAATCTCCACACCGGGGCAAATATGACCCGCTTCCACTATGCCATGGCGGGGATGGCTGACGCTCCCGGCAGCCCCGAGAACGACCGGCGGATGATGGAGCGCACGAAAGCCGAGGGCGTCGATCACGGCAGCGCGTCGTTTGCCGACGATCCGGCCAACAATCTGGCCGCGCCCGGGGAGATGGGCGAGTTGCTCGGGCGGCTCTGCCGCGGCGAGATCGCGAGCGAGGAGGCCTCGGCGGGGATGATCGAAATGCTCAAACTATGCGCCGACCGTCGGATGATCCCGCGCTATTTGGCCCCCGGGGTCGAGACCGCGCACAAGATCGGCTCATCCGGTTGGATCAAGGCCGATGTGGGGATCGTCTTTTTGCCGAAAGGGCCGCTGGTCGTCTCGGCCTTTGCTTTGGCCGGCTGCGATGGGGTGGATGGAGCCGAGGCCATCGCCCAATTGAACCGCCTGGCTGTAGAAACGCTTTCACCGGAGAGTCTGAAGGAGGACTAAACGTGGACTACCGCAATGTCTTATTCGGCGAGCTGACCCGCAAAGAGCTCGCGGAGGCCATCGAGAGTGGCACCGTCCAGGGCGCGATCGTGCCCACCGGCGCCACCGAGCAGCACCAGGATCACCTGGCGATGATTCACGATACCGCCAGTGTTACCGAGATCGCCCGCAGGGCGGCCGACCGCTTCTACCCAAAGGTCCTGGTCGCGCCGACGGTGCCTATCTCGGTTTCGGAGCACCACATGAATCGCGGCGGCGCGCTGACGACGCGGCCGGAGATCTTTCTCGAATACGTCCACGATATCTGCGACAGCCTCAAACGCCTGGGCGTGCCACGGATCATGGTGCTCAACGGCCACGGGGGCAACAAGCGCGACAATCTGGAGCCGAAATGCCCCGAGCATTTTGCGCGTCTCGACGCGATGGGCGTGGTCTATATCACCTACTGGCTGACGTGTCCCGAGGCGTTTTACGACGCGCACCTCGAGCTGGAGAACAGCGCCGGCCACGCCGGCGAATTCGAAACCTCGTTCGCGATGCTGGCCTTTCCCGAGAGAATCCGCACCGACCAGATCAACTACGACAACGCGCTCAAGGCGACCTTGCCGAAGGGGGGCCTGATCCTCGACGTGGTGCTCGACGGAGTGAGTGGCGCACTAGAGGAGATGCTGTCGTGATCCGCCTGGGGATGATGGCCCGCGAGACGGCCACGATGACGATCGACGCCGCGCTTGCCGAGGCCAAGGCGCTACAGTTGGACGCGGTGGATTTGCATCTGTCGGGGATGAACAGGGACCTCGACTATTTGCGCCGCGTGCGGACGGTGTGTCTGCGCTCGGGTTTGACCATTGGCTATACGGGCGGCGGGACCTTTGTCGGACCGCCGGAGGAGCGGGAAAAGCGTTTGGCGCAGGGCCGGGCGGATGTCGACGCGACGGCCTTGCTGGGCGCGCAGGTGATCCGGCTCTTCGCCCGGCACCAGTGGCCCGAGGCGGTTGAGGAGCAGGAGGCGTTGTGGGGGCCGATGATCGAGGGTTTTCAGGAGATCGCCGATTACGCGGCGGAGAGGGGCGTGCAGGTGGCGCTGCAGAATCATGACAATGGCAGCTTTGCGATGAACGCCGTGCAGGTGTTGCGGATTCTGGCGGAGGTCGACCGTGAAAACTTCAACTTTTTGCTCGACACCGGCCAGTGGGAGGGGGCGATTGGCTCGCATCCGCGCGGTGAGTGGGATGAGGCGGTCGATCTCTACGAGGACTATTTAAAGCCCACTGCGCCGCACGCGACCTATGTGCGGGCCAAGATCTACAAGATCGACTCCGGGCGAGAGGAATGGCTCGACTACGGGCGGATTTTGCGGATGCTGCGGGAGGTGGATTTTAATGGGACGATTGGGCTGGTTTTTGAGCTGGGGGATCGGAATGATTGTTCGGAGGAGGAGTGTCGGCGGTTGGCGGTGGGGCATTTGCGCGAGGTGATTGCAGAGGCCTATAGCTGATGTTGCGGTGGACGGTCAGGAGTCGAGGGGGGCGTACCTACGCTCATTCTCGTGACACCTCCTGTGCCACTTCCGAGGACTGTCCTCAGAGTTCACTATCCTGTGAAATCCGGGCAGCAACCGCTGCGGTGCCCCCCTCGACTCCTGACCTCCGCTACTGTGCTATATGCGCTATCGATAATATAAGGAGAGAGCGATGGTCAACTACCGCGTAGGGTTGATCGGGGCGGGGCGTAAGGGCACGCAGCACGCGCGGGCCTATATGCTCGACGAACGGGCTGAAGTGGTGGCGGTGGCCGATGGGGATCCGGAGAATCTGTCCTTGTTCCAAAAGCGGACCGGGGTGGCGGGTTATGCCGACTATCGGGAGATGTTGGAGCAGGAGGGGGTTGATATTGCCGCGCCGATTTTGCCCGTTAGCGCCAATCCCGAAGTCGTAATTGATTGTGCCGAAGCCGGGGTTAAGGCGATCCTTTGCGAAAAGCCGATTGCGGCTTCGTTAGAAGAAGTGGATCGGATGGTCGCGGTGTGCAAGAGTCGCCGGGTTGTTTTTGGGGCTGGTGATTTGGATGTCAATTTGCCGGTGTATCAGCGGGCGTTGGAGTTTATTGGTGCGGGTGAGTTGGGGGTGGTTAAGAGCATTAGTTTGCTGGGGGGGCCGGGGACCGAGATGTCGGGCGGGGGATGTCAGCGCTTTACGCTGATGCGGCACTTTGCCGGGTGTGCCGAACTGGCGTGGGTGTTGGGATGGGTTGGCGACGATCCCTTGAGCGATCACGACCAGGGCGGGGCCGGTTATGTGCGTTTTGCCAATGGGATTGAGGGGTTTATCTATCGGGAGCAGGATGCTCGGGGGCGCGGTTATGAGGTGGCCTGCGAGGGCGGGGTGTTTCGCTCGGACGACCATCTCGCGGGCTTGTATCGCTATGCGGAGGGCGACGGGGCGAGTTGGGACAAGCTGGAGAAGATTGAGGGGGTGTTGCCCGCAGGGCCGATTTACGGTGAGCCGCGCGGCTACGATGCAGAAGGGTGGAAATGGCCCGGGGACCGCAATGTCGCCAGCTGCAAGGCGATTATCGATGCGCTGGAGCGGGGTGAGGATCCACCGGGCAGCGGTGAGAATGGCCGCGTGGTGTTGGAGATGGCCATCGCCCTGCGCGAATCGCACCGGCGGGGTTGCGTGCCGGTATCGCTGCCGCTGATAGATCGCAGCATGCGGATTATTCCCAGCCCGTCGCGGATGTATAACAAGAAGCCGATCTTTGGCCGCGAGAAATACATGGACCAGGTTTTGTCGCATAAAAAGGACTGACACTATGATCATCGATGCCCATTTGCATGTGTGGAGCGACGACTATGAGCGCTATCCCTTTGCCGACGGACGGGGCGATGCCGCGCCCGGTTCGACCGAGTTGCTCATCGAGACGATGGACGCGGCTGGGGTGGACCGGGCGGTTATCGTCCAGCCGATTTACTATTTGTACGACAATAGCTATGTCGCCGACTCGCTCAAGCGCTATCCGGGCAAGTTCGACGCGCTGGGGCTTTTGGACCGCCACGCCCCGGATTTGGTTGAACAATTCGAAAAGCTGGTCGTGGAGGACGGGTTTTCGGGGTTGCGGATGCACCTGGGTCGCCCCGACGATCCGGCCGAATGGGCCGCGCCCGACCAGGACCCGGTCTGGCGCAAGGCCGAGGAGCTGGGGGCTTCGTTTCTGAGCTTTGGTCCGGCGGAAAAGCTGCCGGCGGTCGAGCCGATTATCGCGCGTTTTCCGAGGGTCAAGGTCGTGCTCGATCACATCGGCGGCGCGCCGACCGACGAGGAAGAACCGGCGCCGCTTTTGGGCCATGTGCTGAAGATGGCCCAATACCCCAATGTCTACGTGAAATTCACGCCGCGCGGACATCACTCGAAAGAGGAATATCCCTTCCGCGACACCTTTCCAACCTTTCGGAAAATCTACGACGCCTTTGGCCCCCAGCGCCTGATGTGGGGTACGGATTTTCCCCACGTGATGCGGGGCATCGGCTATGTCCCGGCCCTCGATATCTTCCGCGAGCACATGGATTTCTTGACCGCCGAGGACAAGGAGTGGCTCTTTGCCAAGACGGCGCTCAGCGTCTGGAAGTTTGGTGCTTGAGCCATGGATAGGCCCCGGCTGATTCACTACAACGACGCGCACCATTTCCACGCCAAACGCATCGAACCACCCGCCAGTCGCCACCTTTTAAACTGGCCGGTGGACGAGGTGTTGGGCACGGGGGTGGATCTGCTGGTGTTGGGATTGGGTTATGGCGATGTCTATTTCCATCAGAGCAAGGTCGGCCGCGTGGTGGGCCAGGGCAAGGAGGTGTGGGGAAGTTATATCGACTGGCGGATCATGCGGATGGTCGAGGTGGCTCAGGCGTTGGGTACTGACCAGTTGCAAGCGGTGATCGAGCGCGGCCGGGACACGGGGCTCAAGGTTTTTCCCAGCCTGAAACTACAGGATTCGGCCCAGCTCGGCAGCGAGCGCTGCGGTCGGCTCAAGGAAGAGCGCGGGGCGGCAGTGTGCATCGGCGACGAGGGGCGGGCGGAGTGGTGTTACGACTATGCACACGAGGCGGTGCAGGAGGACAAGCTGGCGATGATCGCCGAGGTCCTCGACGACTACGGGGCCGACGGGCTGGAGTTGGATTTCTGTTTTGACAATTTCTATTTCAAACAGCGCGAAATCGCAACGAATATCCCGCGGATGAACGAGTTCGTCGGCAAAGTGCGGGGGTTGGCCGAGGAGATCGGCGCGCGGCAGGGGCGCGAGATCCCGCTGCTGGCCCGGGTGCATTTAAAAGAGGCGGACAATCTGGCGGTGGGGTTGGATGTGGCGGCCTGGCTTAAGGCGGGCAGTCTCGATTGGATTGTCGGTCAGGACGATAATGTGCTGGTGGATCCGGGGATTCAGGCGCCGTGGTTGGCCGAGACGGCTGAAGCGGCGGGTAGTGCCGCCTACTACCGGCCGCCGCGGCGGATCTACGACGAGCGGGTCGGGCTGCCGAGCATCGAGATGTATCGCGCCCTCGGCCAGACCCTGGCCTGGCAGGGCTACGCGGGGATGTATCTGGGCTATATGCCCTGGCCGTTTGCCGAACGCGAATACCAGATTCTGCGCGAGGCCGCCTATCCGCAGGCACACGCGCGGAGCGACAAACGCTATCTGTTGCAGCCGCGCGAGGGGGCGTTGGACGCGGAGACAACGACGCCTGAGCGCCAGGTGCCCGAGACGCTGGTAGAGGGCGAAATGGTGGCTTTCGATATCTGGGTCGCCGACGATGTGGAGCGCGCCCTTGCAGACGGCGAAATGCGCGACGCGATCCTGACGCTGCGCTTCGCCTTCTTCTGCATCGAGGACGAGATCGAGCTGCGTTTTAACGGCCGAGTGCTGTCGCGCGATGCAGCCGAGATTAGCGACGAGCGGGCGTTGACGATTCCGGTGGCTCTGGCCGGTGGTATGGCGGTGCAGGCCCCGTTGGGTTTTTCGGCGCACTGGTTTCGTTTCCGGTTGGCGCCGGAGCAGATAAAGCGCGGGGCCAATCGGGTCGAGATCGAGGTGAAAAAACTGGACGAGCGCGCGGGTTTCGCCCGCAGCGTCAATGGCGCGGAGATGCTGGTGCGCTACAAGGACTTTGTGCGGCCCGAAGGGCTGGAACTGGCGCGGGTCGCCCCGCCGGGAGGTTGAAATGCGCGTTTTGATTACGGGAACGAGCGGTTTTGTCGGGGGGGCCTTGGCGGCGGATATGGCGGCGGACCACGAGGTGGTCTGTCTGTCGCGCCAGCCAACGGAGGTCGCGGGAGTGGCGGCGGTGGTTGGAGATTTTGCGCGGCTGGAGGGATTGCACTTGCTGGACCATTGGAACTTTGATGCGCTGGTGCACCTGGCGGCGGTGACGGGGGCGGGCAGCGAAGCCGATTTGATGCGGGTAAATGTGTTGGGGACTTACGAGTTGTTGCGCTATCTGGTCGACCGGGGTTGTGAGAAGTTCGTGCTGGCCTCGTCGATCGCCGCCGTCGGCATGCAGTCGGTGCACTTTCGGCCGCTCGAGCTGCCGATGTCCGACGAGCATCCCTGCCTCGACCGCGACGGCTACGGCTTTTCCAAATACATGATGGAGGAGACGACGCGCTATCTGTCGCGGCAGCGGGAGGCATTGGATTTTATCAATATCCGTTTGGCCTCTTTTTGGCCGGAAGACCGGGAACCTGTGGCTAGGAAGCCGGGGCTGGTGGGGCCGTGGGGGATGGGGTCGATTTCGTGTATGTATTTGAGCGATGCGGTGCGATGTTTTCGGTTGGCGGCGGAAAACGAGAAAAAGCAAGGGGTGCGGATTATGAATGCGGTGGGGGGGCAGGCTTGTGTGGAGGGGACGGTGCCGGAGTTGATGCGGGTTTGGTATGGGGAGGATGCCGGGGCGATAGCTATGGGACATTACGAGCGGGTGGGGCATGAGCGGGATCCGGTGTATGATATTTCGCGGATTGAAAAGGAGTTGGGGTTTGTGCCTTTGCGGAAGGTGGTGGCGGAGTGAGTGGGTTTGGGGGATGCGTCTCACGCGTCGGGTCGGGGGTCTGCCTCCGGGCAAAGCTAAGGCGGCCTCTTTAAGCTTGCGGAGGGGCGCAGGCGGTGGCGTGCCCTGAAGGGCACGCCTTACCGGGCAAGCGGGAGGGGGCGATATACTTCGATCGAGGGCCTTGGGGGGCTTTGCC
>JAYYUU010000146.1:0-7885 GCA_036343835.1 Candidatus Latescibacterota bacterium
GTTTCGTACAGGGTTTCGAGTTGGAAGGCCTTCTGGTTGAGTTGGAAGCGGGTTTCCCGCAACTGGCCTTCGAGGTCTTCTGACATCGGACACCACCGAGGCGTAAGATCTATAAATCCTTATTCCACAATAAGTAGGGGAATAAGGATTGTCAAATGTGGGGTGCGAGTGCCGCCAGTAATTCGTCGACCTGTTGGGCCACCTGAACAAGGGATCGGTGTTCGCTGCGGAGAAAGTCTGTGGCGACGGCCCGGTCGAAAAAGTCCAGCAGGGCATCGAAATAGCCGTCGATATTGAGCAGGAAAATGGGTTTGGCGTGGAGGTCGAGCTGGGTCCAGGACAGAGCTTCGGCCAATTCCTCGAGGGTGCCATAGCCGCCCGGCAGGGCGACGAGGGCTTGGGCGCGGGCGACCAATTGCGCTTTGCGTTGGGGCATGTCGTCGACGACGATGAGTTCGCTCAAGCCGTCGTGGGCCAATTCGCGCTCGCACAGGGCGCGGGGGATGACGCCGATGACCTCGCCACCCGCCTTAAGCGCGGCATCGGCCAGGGTGCCCATCATGCCGACTCTGCCGCCTCCGTAGACCAGGCCGATGCCGCGTTGGGCCAGTGCGGTGCCCAGCGCGCGGGCGGTCTCCTCATAGACGGGGTCAGCGCCGGTGCGCGAACCGCAGTAGATACAGATCCTGGGATGGGTCGGGCGCATAGATGGGAAGCCCCTGGGGTCGGTGCAGGAGTTGGGAAATAAAAATGAGCCGAATACCCCAGCTGGGGTATTCGGCTCGATAGCTAGCGCCGCGATGCAGCTCGGCGCCTGGTCGGTCTTTTGCGCCTTAATTGGGCGCCGAGGATCATGATCCACAAGGCAATGCCGACAAAACCTATCAGCTCGGTGGACATCGCGTTCCGCCCCTCCGGGCTAGTAGACCTCGGTCTCGTCGACTAAGGCCAAAAGCGCCTGGTAGCGGGTTGGGTGGCGCAGCTTGCCCAAGGCCCGCTCCTTGAGCTGGCGCACTCGTTCGCGGGTCAGGCCCATCAAACCGCCGATTCGCTCCAGCGTCAGGGATTCGCTGCCGTCGAGGCCGAAGTAGAGGCGGATGATGCGCAACTCGCGCTCGTCGAGGCTTTCGAGCACTTCCTCCAACTGGGTGCGAGCCGAGGTCTGCAACACATCGTCGTCGGGCGTGACCTGATTGTTGTCGGCCAGGATATTGAGCAGGCTGCGCTCGTCATCTTCCTCGAAGGACTCGTCGAGCGAGCGCACCGAGCGGGCGCTGAGCATGGTATCGAGGACTTCCTGGGCCGACACGTCCAGCTCCTCGGCGATCTCCTCGATGCCGGGATCGCTCTCGCGGCCCTGGCCCAGTTTGCGCGAGGCCTTGGAGATATCCTTGAGCAGGCTGAGCTTGTTGAGCGGCAGCCGCACGGTGCGGGCGTGTTCGGCGATGGTCTGCAGGATGGACTGCTTGATCCACCACACGGCATAGGAAATGAACTTGTAGCCCTTGGTGCCGTCGAAGCGCTCGGCGGCGGTCAAGAGGCCCACGTTGCCAGCGCCGATCAGGTCCGAAAGCGAGAGACCGCGATTCTGGTAGTTTTTGGCCACGTCGATGACAAAGCGCAGATTGGCCTGGACCAATTGGTCGCGAGCCTGCATATCGCCTTCTTTGATGCGGGCGGAGAGTTCGACTTCCTTCTCCCGGCTCAGCGGTTTCGAATCGGCGATATCGTCGAAGTAGAGGCGCAGCGTATTTTCCTCGTCGCTCAGGAGTTCCTGGATCGTGTAGGCCATAGGGGCAAACCTTCCTTGAGATGGTAGGTGGATGGTGGTCTAAAGTAGTTGGGGCTCGGTTAGGAGCCGGTGCATCTCGCTCGCCGAGCCGGCGTGCAGCAGGCCGTGTTTCAGGTCTGCGTCGGCTAGGGTCTTCGCCAGCGATGCCAGCAGACTCAGATAGAGGTCTGGGGCGTGGGCGGGTACGGCGATAAGGCAAATCATCTGTACGGTGCAGCGATCGTCCCCGGAGGGAAAATCGATGGGTTGGGCCATCGTGCCCAGGGCCAGTCCCAATTTGCTTACGGTGCGGCTGCGCGCGTGGGGCAGGGCCACATCGCCGCCGAGAATCGTGCTCTGTAAATTCTCTCGCTCGAGGACCGACTGCAGAAAGCTGAGCGTGTCGGTGACGACCCCCCCCCGATGGAGGCGATCGACGAGCTCTTTAATGGCGCCAATTTTAGAATCGGCTTCGAGCTGGGGAATTAGCAGGTCTGCTGTGAGCAGATCGGCCAATTCGAAGTCTCGTGCAAATTTTGCACTCAATGGCAATGCATCCGGGCTAGCTGTGGTCAAAGGGCTCGTATCTCTCCACTTAGAGTCAAGAGCTTGGCGCGTTCCAAGTGCATAATTTGCGTTCTCACTTTTCTCGGCCGGGTGCCCCGTGGCGTTCCAACCGGGAATAACACCGGGTGAGATAAGATTATTTAATATTTGTTAACAGCAACTTATGTCAGATCGAGACACGGAGCTTTGCCCTTGAATTCGCGTCGTGAGTAATGAGTATAAGCAATCTGGGCAAGAGCCTCGCAAACTCTATGCCAATGGATCTGAGATTGTGTTAAGATTCTGTTTATATTTTGTTTGTGGAAAGTGCGTTTTGATGACTGCTACGGGTGGGGGCAATAAAACAACAGAAAGTGCAAATATTGCAGTCGTTATTTTTTCTGGATATTGTATTGCTTTAGTTTGTACTGGAGGGAGCGGACGCTAATGCCCAAAATCGCGGCGGCCTCGCGGCGGTTGGAGGTGACGCGTTGGAGGGTCTGGCGGATGAGTTCGGCCTCGACTGCTTGTAGTGAGGAGCCGATCTCGATTGAGAAGTGACCGGGGCCAGCCACCAGGTCGACGAGTGAGCCGGGCAGGTGTTCGGGGCGGATGACGGTGTCGGGGCTGGTGACGACTAAGCGCTGGAGCAAGTTGCGCAACTCGCGCACATTGCCTGGCCACGGATGGGTGAGCAGGGACTCCATGGCTTCGGGACTCACCCTTTTGGGCGGTTGATCCTGGGCGCGGCAGGCTTCGTCGAGACACATCTCGATGAGCACGGGGATGTCCTCCTGGCGTTGTCGCAGGGGGGGGATGTCGATGGGTACCACGTTGAGGCGGTAGTAGAGATCATCGCGGAAAGTATTGGCGGCGACGGCCGCTTCGAGGTCGCGGTTGGTGGCGGCGATGATCCGCACGTCGGCGCGATGGACAGCCGGGTCGCCGAGTGGTTGGAATTCGCGGGACTCGAGTGCGCGCAGGAGCTCGACCTGATTTTTGCGCGGGACCTCGCCGATTTCGTCGAGAAAGAGCGTGCCGCCCTCGGCTAGGGCGAAGCGGCCGGGCCGGTCGGCGTGGGCACCGGTAAAGGCCCCGCGCTTGTGACCGAAGAGTTCGCTGGTAAAGAGATCCTCGGTAAAACCGCCGCAATTGACGGCGACGAAGGGGGCCTCGCGGCGCTTGCTGCGCTCGTGGATGGCGCGGGCGACTAAGTCCTTGCCGACGCCGGTCTCGCCGCGCAAGAGCACCGGCACATCCGATTGGGCCACCTGTTTGATCGTGGCGGCGGCGGCCTGCATGGCGGGACTGCGGCGGACGAGGCGGCGGAAGGGGGCGTCTTTTTCGAGGCGGCTGTGCAGTTTGCGATTTTCGGTCACCAGTTCGAAGCGATCGAGGGCGCGGGCGACCATCAGGCGCAGGTGATCCAAGTCGACGGGTTTGGTGACGAAGTCGGAGGCACCCTTGCGCATCGCCTCGACGGCGGTGCTGACATTGCCGTGGGCGGTGAGGATAATGCACTGGGTGTCGGATCGATGCTCGCCGATTTCTTCCAATAACTCCATCCCCGAGGGGCCGGGCATCCGCAGGTCGAGGATGACCAGGTGGAAGTCGCGCTCAGCGAGCATCTGGCGAGCCTGATTGCCGTCGGCGGCGGTTTCGACCGCGTAGCCGGGTTTTTGCAGCGCTTCCTGCAGACCTTCGCGGATAAAGATCTCGTCGTCGGCGATGAGGATGTTGGCCTGGCGTTGGGGCATGGGCCTTTGGCGGGAAGGGTTTAGGAACGAGGGGGCAGGCTGGGCAGGTGGATGGAGATCAGCGTGCCTGCGCCTTCCTGGCTTTCGACGAGCAGGGAGCCGCCGTGCTGATGGATGATGCGCTGGGCGATGGATAGCCCGAGGCCGGTCCCCTCGTCCTTGGTAGTATAATAAAACTCGAATATGCGCTCCAGGTCGTCGGTGGGGATCCCCTGGCCATCGTCTGAGATGTCGATGCGGATTTCGCCGTTCTCGCTCCGGGCTGCAAAGCGGACCTGGCCCCGGTTGCCGACGGCCTGGAAGGCGTTGATCAGGATGTTGAGCAGGCTCTGGCTGAGCTGATTTTCGTCGGCCTCGATGACGGGTAGCGACTCGTCGAGATCGCAGCGCAGGTCGATGCCCTTTTCGCGGGCTTCCGGGGCGACCAGGTCGCGGATATGGCGCAGCATATCGTTGGGCGAGGTTCGCTTCAGGTGCAGGGCCGGAGGGCGTGAGAAACGCAGGAAGTTCTGCACGATGCCGGCGAGGCGGCGCATCTCGGTGCGGGAGATTTCGAGGCGGCGCAGGACCTTGTCGGCCAGTTCGCCATCGGTGACAGCGGCGATGTCCTCCTGCAGCAATTGCAGCTGAATATCGATCGCGCCCAGGGGGTTGCCGACTTCGTGGGCGACCGAGGAGGCCAGCCGGCCGAGGGCGCTCATCTTCTCGACCTGCCACATGTGGCGCTCGGCGCTTTTGAGCTCGGAGATTTCCACCAGGGTCAGCATCGCCCCTCGGACTTCGTCGCACTCGTCGCGCAACAACATGGCATTGACCCGCAGCCAGCGCAGCGCCCCGCCCAGGGCTCGGAATTGGATGTCTTCGTTTTGTGCGAGCGCGCCGTCGAGCGCTTGCGCGGCGAGGTGGTGGAGGTCGCTGGTGGGTGGAAAGAGCTCGTCGAGGTGGGCGGGTTCGCCGCCTTTGAGGTCGAGCAGCGCCAATAGCGCCGGGTTGGCTGTCAACACGCGGCCGTTCAGGGCGAAGACGACCACGCCTTCGGTGAGGCTGGCGACGACGCGGGCGGCGAAGGTCTGGTTGCTGACGGGGGAATCGACGTTCATTGCGCTCTATTGACAGAGTTTTTGGCTGGGCTAGTTTGTCCTGCATGGAGAATAAGGAAAAGATCGCAGAACACAAGAGGCGCAATCGGGATATGTTCAACGCCATCGCCCGGCGCTACGATCTGCTCAACCACCTGCTCAGCGGCGGCGTGGACATCTACTGGCGGCGGCGGGCGCTAGATTGCGTGCGGGGTCGGCGTCCACAGCGCATCCTGGATCTGGCTACGGGCACCGGCGATTTCGCCCTGGCCGCGTCGCGATTGGAGCCGCAGCAAGTCGTCGGCGTCGATATGGCGATCGAGATGTTGCGGTTGGGTGCCGACAAGGTCGCCGCTAAGCGCCCGCCGATGCCGCTGGGGCTCTTGGTCGGCGACGCCGAGGTTTTGCCCTTCCAGACCGGGACCTTCGACTTGGTGATGGGGGCTTTCGGGGTGCGTAACTTCGGCGATATTCCCCGCGGCTTGGCCGAGGCCTACCGGGTCCTCAAACCCGGCGGCGAGATCCTGGTGCTCGATTTCTGTCAGCCCACCGCGCCGCTATTTCGCCAGTTGTATCTATTCTATTTTCACAAGGTGCTGCCGATGGTCGGTGGACTGGTTTCCGGACAGCGCCAAGCCTATGCTTATTTGCCGCGCTCGGTGGGCGACTTTCCCCAGGGCCAGGCCTTTGTCGCAGAGCTCGATGCGGTTGGATTTATCGAGACGGGACACACGCCGTTGACGCTGGGTATTTCGGCGATCTATCAGGGGGTCAAAGGGCCAGTTGACTAAAGCGATACCCATTGGTATTATGTACTGAAATTTAGGAGAGATACGTGATTTACGACGAGCTTATTGACCGGGCCGGTCTCGGCGATATTCGCGACAAGGTGTTGGTGGGGGAGCGGCTGAGTGCCGACGAGGGCTTGCGCCTTTACGCCTGCGACGAATTGCCGATACTGGGCTATCTGGCCAATATCGTCCGCGAGCGCAAAAATGGCGACGCGACCTACTACGTGCGCAACCAGCATATCAATTATACCAATGTCTGCAATAAGCTCTGCAAGTTCTGCTCCTTTTACGTCGTGCCCAAAGACGAACGCGGCTATGTGCTCTCGCCCGCGCAGGTCGCTGCGCGGGTCACTGAATATTCATCAGCGCCGATCACCGAAATTCACATGGTCGGCGGTGTCAATCCCCAATTGCCCTACGCGTATTATCTCGACGTGCTGCGCGCGATGAAGGAAGCTCGTCCCGCCGCGCATCTGAAGGCCTTTACGATGATCGAGCTCGCCCAGATCCAGCGCATCGCCAAAAAGCCGCTGGCGGAGATCTTCGCCGATATGAAGGCCGCCGGTCTCGAGTCATTGCCCGGCGGCGGCGCCGAAGTCTTTAGCGACCGGGTTCAGGGCGATCTGTTCTGGACCAAGGCCGACTCGGAGGAGTGGTTGGAGATCGCCCAGACGGCGCACCGTGCGGGTTTGCCCACCAACGCGACAATGCTCTACGGCCATATCGAAAATACCGAGGAGAAGGTCTACCACCTGGCGCGGTTGCGCGAGGTGCAGGATGAAACCGGCGGTTTCCTCTGCTATATTCCGCTCTCCTTCCACCCCGAGCGCACCGAGCTGGAGCACTTGCCCGGCCCGACGGGTTGCCTGGATTTGAAGGAGCTGGCGGTGGGGCGGCTGATGTTGGACAACTTTCCCCACGTCAAGACCTTCTGGATAATGAATACCATCGAGATCTCGCAGACCGCTCTGTGGTATGGGGCAGACGATATCGACGGCACGGTCATGGACTACGAAATCACCCGCAAGAGCTTCGAGGCCACCCAGCAGCGGTTGACTCAGACCGAGCTTTTGGACCGCATCGTCGAGGCCGGGCGCAAACCCATCGAACGCGATTCGCTCTACAATATCGTCGCCGATACCCCCGCCTTGCTCAAGGCGGTCGGTTAAAACCCATGATTGCCGATATCGCTGAAAAGGTCTACGCCGGGGAGCGGTTGACGCTCGAGGATGCCCGCCGTCTCTATAAGCACCACAATCTCGCCGAGTTGGGGATGCTGGCGCATTGGGCGCGGCTGCAGCAACACCCCGAGCAGGTCGTCACTTATAATGTCGGCCGCAATATCAACTACACCAATGTCTGCTGGGTCAAGTGCGACTTCTGTGCCTTTTACCGGGCACCCGGCTCCGCCGAGGGCTACGTTTTGCCGCACGAGCAGATCTTTGCTAAAATCGACGAGCTGGTGGCCTTTGGCGGTGACGAGGCCAAGTCCTGCGAGATTCTGATGCAGGGTGGGCTCAATCCCAAATTGCGTCTTGACTACTACGAAGAATTGCTCGCGGCGATCCGCGATCGCTACCCCCAGGTGCAGCTGCACTGCCTGTCGGCCACCGAGATTATCTATATCGCGCATCTGTCGAAGTTGCCGCTCGATGAAACGATTCGCCGCCTGCGCGATGCCGGGCTCGATTCGATCCCGGGCGCAGGGGCCGAGATCCTCAACGACGAAGTCCGCGATATCATCGGCTTTCGCAAGGACCGCACCGAGGAATGGCTCGAAGTGCACCGCGTGGCGCACGCGCTGGGGATGAAGACCACCGCGACGATGATGTACGGGCACGTCGAAACGGTCGAACACCGGGTGGAGCATTTGGAGCTTTTGCGTGATTTGCAAGACGAATCGCTGAGTAGCGCGTCGCCAGATGCGCAGAGGGGGGCTCT
>JAYYUU010000147.1:0-8623 GCA_036343835.1 Candidatus Latescibacterota bacterium
AACTCTGCGGCCAGGACCGTCTCATCCTCTCCACCCAGATCCGTCCCCCATTGAATATCGCTATCTAAGCTGCCCAGATGCTCAATGGCCTGATCGTAGGTGATGCGCGGGAAAGGCTTTTGGACACACTCCAGTTTGGCGGTATCGCGCTCGAGCAGCTTTAATTCCTCACTGCGGCGCTCGAGTACTCGTTCGACCACATACATGACTAGATCTTCGGCCAATTCCATATCCCCTGCCAAGTCACAATGGGCCAGCTCGGGTTCAATCATCCAAAACTCGGTCAGATGCCGGCGGGTCTTGGATTTTTCAGCGCGGAAAGTCGGGCCAAAACAATAGGCTTTGCCAAAGGCCATCGCCGCCGCCTCCATATAGAGTTGGCCGCTCTGGGTCAGGTAGGCTTTTTCATCGAAATAATCGATTTCGAATAAGGTCGATGTCCCCTCGCAGGCTGCGGGAGTGAAAATGGGCGCATCGACGAGGACGAAATCCCGCTCATCCATAAAATCGCGACAAGCTTTGCAAATCTCACTGCGAATCTTGAGAATGGCCCCGGGCCGGGACGACCTCAACCACAAATGGCGGTGATTGAGCAAAAAGGCCACCCCGTGGTCCTTGGGAGTAATTGGATACTCCTCGGCTTGCTGTACGACCTCTAGCTCGCTGACCCCCAATTCGTAGCCGATCGGAGACCGTTCATCTCTGCGCACCTCGCCGCAGATAACAAGCGAGGATTCTTGGGTCAAATGACTGCAACGCTCGAAGACCTCGGGCGAGACATCCCCTTTAAAAACGACGCATTGCACCACACCGCTGCCATCGCGCAACTGTAGAAAATGCAATTTTCCGCTGGAGCGCTTATTGTATAACCAACCGCGCAATTCGGCATCACACCCCTCGAGGCGACCAATATCTGCAACCCTTGTCTGCTCCATAGCAACTTCTAGCTCTGATGTTTAAAAGGAAAAGACTATCGAGGAATTTCGATAGTCTTTTCCTAATTTAGGCATCGACTGACCCTGCGGACAGTTTTTAACCACTACTTTTTGAGCAGGGCCTTATGACTGAGGCGCATCTTGCCCCCGGTGTCGATTTCGAGAACTTTAACTGCAATTTTATCCCCTTCATTGACCACATCCTCGACTTTCTCCACCCGGCGATGGGCGAGTTCGGAAATGTGCAGCAGCCCCTCCTTGCCCGGCAGAATTTCGACAAAGGCCCCAAAGGGCATAACCCGTTTGACCAAGCCATGGTACTCTTTGCCAATTTCCGCATCGGCGGTGATGCCTTCGATCATGCGGCGCGCTTCTTGCGCCGGACCGGCCTCGACGGAGGCGATGGTGATGGTCCCGTCTTCGTCGACATTGACCGTGGCACCGGTCTTTTCTATCTCGCGGATGGTCTTGCCGCCCGGGCCGATTACCGCGCCGATCTTACTCTGAGGTATTTTAATAAACTCGATGCGCGGCGCCCAACGGGAAAGCTCGGGCCGCGACTCGCCCAGGCATTCGTTCATAATCGCCAGGACCTTATCGCGCCCTTCCTTAGCTCGTTCCAGGGCTTCTTTCAAGATCTCCAACTTGAGCCCCTGAATCTTGATATCCATCTGGATCGCGGTAATGCCATCTTTGGTGCCGGCTACCTTTAGATCCATATCACCGAGAAAATCCTCCGCGTCGCGAATATCGGTAAGTAGCTCGTATTCGTCCCCTTCTTTGACCAGGCCCACACCGGTGCCGCACACCGCGGTCTTGATGGGAATCCCGGCATCCATCAAGGCCAGGGAACATCCGCATATCGTCGCCATCGAACTGGAACTACTCGACTCGGTAATATCGGAAACCAACCTAATCGTATAGGGAAACGACTCGTCGGAAGGGATGACTGGTTCGATGGCGCGTTCGGCCAGGTGCCCGTGGCCGATGTCGCGGCGGCCGGGTCCGCGTTCGAATCGAACTTCGCCGACGGAATAGGCGGGAAAGTTATAGTCCAGGTAGAAGGACTTAAATCGCTTGCCCTTTAGATCATCGGCCATGCGTTCATCGAGCTTGGTGCCCAGGGTCGCCACGCAGAGCGCCTGGGTCTGGCCGCGGGTAAATAGCGCCGAGCCATGCGTCCTGGGCAGAATCTGGCTCTCACAGGTCACCTCGCGGACCTCGTCGAGCGCCCGGCCGTCGATGCGCCGCTTCTCCACGAGGATCATCTGGCGCATATCGGCCTTGAGTAGCGCCTCGAGCTCGGCGTCAATCAGTTTTTCAGACTCGGGGAAACGCTCGGCAAGCCCCGCGAGGACATCGGCTTTGATGCCGTCAATAAGGCCCTGTCGCTCTTCCTTAGTCGGTATTCGATTGGCTTCTTTGATGCGCTCGGCAGCCGCTTCGGCGACAGCGCTGACCAATTCGGAATCGACTTCTTCGACCTCGAGTTGGAGTTTCTCCTTCCCCACTTCGGCGACGAGTTTTTCCTGCAACTCAACTAAGTCTTTGATGTGCTGGTGGGCGAAAGCCAATGCGTCCACCATGTCCTGTTCGGAAATTTCGTGCGCACCGCCTTCGACGCTAACGATGGAATCAGAGGTGCCGCAAACGATAAATTCGAGATCGCATTCCTCCAGTTGCGTAAGGGTCGGATTGGCGATAAACTCGCCATCCAATCGCCCAACGCGCACCGCCCCCATGGGACCGGCAAAGGGAATATCGGAAATGCTCAGCGCCGCCGAGGCCCCGAGCAAGCCCAATACATCGGCATCGTTTTCGCCATCGTACGAGAAAATTGAAACGTATACTTGAATTTCATAGTGAAACTTCTTGGGAAACATCGGGCGTATCGGATGATCGATAAGCCGAGCGCTCAGGGTTTCCTTTTCAGTTGGACGCCCTTCGCGCTTGAAGATATTGCCCGGAATCCGACCACCGGCATAGGTTTTTTCCCTATAATCGACGATCAAAGGCAGGAACCCCCTGTCCTCAGGGGTATTGGTCCGACAGGCCGTCACCATAACCACGGTCTCGCCAAACTGTATCCACACGGCCCCATTGGCCTGTTTGGCGACCTTGCCCGTTTCAATCGACAGGATCTGCCCTCCTAATTCATGTTCAAATTTAGTCATTGATATATCTTTCGCTCTTTCCTTTGAGGATTTGACGGCGCGCAGTAGCCGAATTGGTGGTGTGCGCCATTGATAATTATCGCCGCAATCCGAGTTCGCGGATCAACGCCGAATGGGCTGCGGGGTCTCTCCTTTGATAATAAATCTGCAAACGCCTCCTTTTCCCGATGAGTTTGAGTAGACCCCGCCGCGTGCCAAAGTCTTTTTTATGGTCTTTGAGATGTTCGGTCAAGTTATGGATGCGCTCGGTGAGAATCGCGATTTGCACCGCAGACACACCGGGACCACCCTCCTTGCCAAATTTTTCGATCAGTTCTTTCTTGCGCTCAGTCGTTATCGACACCTTCGACCTCCGTGGTTGATGGCTGGGCGGCTCCGTTCAACTCGTCGAACAGGATGCGCGCCTGGTGAATGTCATTGCGAATCTGCGCAACCAGTTCCTCTGAGCTTGTAAATGCGCGCTCGTTTCGCAGTTTTTTTATGAGGGTGACCGCTAAACTCGCTCCGTAGAGATCATCCGAAAAATCGAGTATGTGCAACTCCACTGCGAGCGCCGGCTCGGCGAATGTGGGTCGAGTCCCAATATTGGCCAATGCCCGCATCGATTGGTTGTCGGCGGCTTGGACTCTTGCGGCGAAAACTCCTCTGGGCAAACTATCCGCCCCAACAAAGGCTAAGTTGGCGGTGGGAAAACCAAGTCCCCTGCCCCGGCCTTTTCCGCGCACAACTCGCCCAATAAACGATGGTCCATTACCAGCCATTAGCGAGCCGAGGGGTGGGGTTGCCGCAAGACGCAATAGGGTCGCAGCGCTCCATGCTCCCAGCGGGCAATGCCAAATAGGGTTTCCGCCGAATCGAAAATGGCACAAACCTCTTTGCAGCTCCCGCTAAGTGCTTGGTGCGCTACGGTTTTCCCATGGGTGAAATCGACCAACTTTTCCGCATTTAATTCAATGACCGCCATTGCTCCCAGGGCTTGCCTGGGATGGGCAAAGGCCTCATCGATCCGGTCGGCCTGGCTCAAGGCGGCAATCTCATCTACGCTTAGCGCCCTATCGAGCCCGAGATGTCCGACGCGCAGCCGCCGCAACTCCGCCAAATAAGCTCCAGTCCCCAACGCTTGGCCGATATCCGCAGCCAATGCGCGAATATACGCACCGGAAGAACAGTGGATTCTCACCACCAAATCAGGGAAGGAATAATGGAGCAAATCGATGGAGTGGATTTCGATTAGACGGGCTTTGAGATCGACTTGCTCACCCCGCCGCGCCCTCTTGTAGCTGGGAACGCCCCCGACCTTGATCGCTGAATAGGCCGGTGGCACCTGGTCGATTGTGCCGATAAAAGCGTCGAGTACCCCGCGGATGGCAGCATCTGTAGGAGGAATTATATCCACATGGTGCTCAATGGGCCCCTGGGCATCTCCAGTCGCGCTTGTCGCACCCAGGCGAAAGGTCGCATCGTATTCTTTGTCAGCACTGCTCAGCCAGCGGTTGAGACGGGTATAACGCCCCAGGCAAATAACCAGTACACCGCTGGCCAAAGGGTCTAGCGTACCGCAGTGGCCGATCCGCCGCAACTGCAATACGCGCCTGAGAGACGCCACGATATCGTGGGAAGTGGGCCCTTTGGCCTTGTCGACTACCAGGACCCCTACCAGATCTGGATCAGCCATCCTGCTCTTGACCGAGCTGGTCTAATAGCGCCGTAACGCGGGCCGCTCGTTCAGCGGTATTATCGTATCCGACGTGCAACTGCGGCGCATGGCGTAGACTCATGCGTTGGGCGATTTCTCTGCGGATAAATCCCAAGCCCTTGCGCATCCCCTCGAGGGCTTCGTCTTGTTCATCGCCGAGTGCACTGATAAAGATCTTCGCGTAGCTCATATCCCGCGAAAGTTCTACATCGACGATATGAACTAGCTGTAGTCGCGGATCTTTCATCCGCATGATAATATCGCTCAGTTCGCGCAACAATTGTCCGCGGACCCGGCTAATACGTTGCGGGGAGGCCATCTATTTTAGCGCACTTCCATCTGATAGTCGAGGAGCTGGACCCGGTGATCCCCCTCGATAAAGTTGACAATTTTGGCCAACATCTCATCGCAGTGTTGCACCGCCGAGCTCACGACCGCCACCCCCAACTCCGCCCGTTGCCAGAGTTCCTGATCGGCCACTTCAGCCACGGAGGCGTTGAAGCGATTGCGAATCCGCTCCTTGAGGCTAGAGATGACCTGCCGTTTATCTTTGAGGGATCGGCTTTCCCCGATATAGATCTGGATCACGCAGCTCATAACAATCACGATGAACACCTACCTACAGCGTCCGCGCCGTCTCCACGAAGACCAGCGCCTCGATAATATCGCCTTCTTGTAGATCGTTGAAACCCTCAAAACCCATGCCGCATTCAAAGCCTTCCGCAACCTCCCGCACATCATCCTTGAATCGCCGCAAGGAGGCGAGCTCACCGGTAAAGACCAATTCCCCGGCGCGCATAAGCCGGACCTGATTATTGCGGGCAATGGTCCCGAATTGCACCATGCAACCGCCGATAGTACCCGTGCGGGATGCGGTAAAGATCTGGCGGATTTCAGCCCGACCCACCACTTGTTCTTCCATCGTCGGTGCCAACAGACCAGAGAGGGCGGCGCGAACCTCCTCTACGACCTCATAAATGACCCGGTAGTTGCGAATATCCACCCCCTCTTGTGCGGCGAGATCGCGGGCAGAGGGCTCGGTTTGCACGTGAAATCCGATCAAAATGGCACTGGATGCTGCAGCCAGCAAAACATCCGACTCGGAAATCGCGCCGACGGCGCTGTGGATGACATTGACCCGCACTTCTTCGTGGGTGATACCGCCCAATTCCTGCGATATCGCTTCAACAGATCCATCGACATCGCCTTTGACCACCACCCGCAACTCCTGGATATTGCCCTGCTGGATGCGGTCGTGAAGATCGCTGAGGGTAACGGTGCGCAACTTGCGGTGATCCTGTTCGCGCTTGATCAGCAACCGGCGTTGGCCCAAGTCCTTGGCCTCGCGCTCGGAACTGGCAACGGCAAAGATATCGCCGGCTTGGGGCACACCGGGCAAGCCGAGGACCTGGGCGGGCACCGATGGCCCGGCTTCTTTAACGCGCTGGCCATGTTCGTCGAGTAGGGCGCGGATTCTACCGCTCTTGACCCCGGTAATAAAAGGATCGCCGACCCGGAGAGTGCCCTCTTGCACTAGGACTGTGGCCACCGGACCACGCCCCTTGTCGAGTTTGGCTTCGATAATGGTTCCACGAGACATTTTTTGCGGATTGGCTTTCAATTCGAGCAACTCGGACTCAAGGAGGAGTATCTCGATCAAGTGATCGATGCCCTGACCGGTGATCGCCGAGATTTCGGCGACGGGCACTTTGCCGCCCCATTCTTCGACCAGGACGTCCCTTTCAGCCAATTCGCGCTTGATCTTATCCACATCCGCAGTGGGCAGATCGATTTTGTTAATGGCTACCACCAAGGGCACTTGCGCAGCCTTGGCGTGGTCAATGGCTTCAATCGTCTGCGGCATCACGCTATCATCAGCAGCGACTACCAGGATCACAATATCAGTCACCCGAGACCCGCGGGCTCTCATCGCCGTAAAGGCCGCATGTCCCGGCGTATCCAGGAAGGTCACCCTGCGGCCGTCTTCCATTGTGACGACATAGGCACCGATGTGCTGGGTAATGCCCCCGGACTCGCCCTCGGCAATCTTGCTCTTGCGGAGATAATCAAGTAGAGAGGTTTTGCCGTGATCGACGTGGCCCATAACCGTAACCACCGCAGGACGGGATTCGGGTTCACCGACCTCCTCCTCCTCAATAATCTCTTCCAGATCCACTTCTTCTTCGGCTTCGGTTTGCACCACTACGAAACCAAACTCGTCAGCCACCGTCTGCATGGTGTCCATATCAAGCCGCTGGTTGATGGTCGCCATCACCCCCATCTGCAGGCACATGGCAATCACTTCGCTGGCTTTGACACCGAGTTGTTCGGCAAATTCACCAAGGGTGATAAATTCGCTGACTTTGAGTTGGCTGGTCTCGCCATCCTCACCCGACTCGTCTTCGCGAGGACCGCGTTCGTAGCGGCGCCGCACCCGCCCCTCATTGAGCTGGCTGAGGGTCCGGCGCACATTCTCTTGGACCTCCTTGGCATCCGGGACTCCTTTGCGTCGCTTACCCCGCTTGCGCTTGGGCGAAGAACCCGCGGTGTCAGCTTGGACCGTTACCTCCCTCTTCTCGTTTAATTCTGCGCGGATGCCACCGACTTCTTCCCCGTCGCGCCCCTTGCCGCGACGGCGACCACGACGGCGACTGCCCCCTTCTTCATTTTCGGGCAACGGCGCAACCCGCTCCGATCCCAACCCTGGCGAAGTCGGCCCTTTTTTGCGGGCTCCGCCCCCCTTTTCGCGAGGGCGGTCTGGTGCGGGTTTAGCGGCTCTTTTTTGCTGATCTTCCTTGGCCTTTTGCCGCTTTACTTCCTCGATCGAGCTTTTCTTTTCTTCTTCGATCTTGAGGTTTATCGCCTCCAGCATGCCGGAAGTAACCACGCTCATATGGCTCTTGACTTCGATATCCATCCCCTTGAGCATGGATATGAGCGCGTCGCTGGACAACTTCAGCTCTTTCGCTACTTGATATACTCTGCGCTTTTCCAAAAACGTACTCCCTGAAATAATGGGGCTAAACCGTAGACTAAACCTCTGGGCCTGGCTCTGAATCACTGGACTCGGTCGGGGCGGGCTCAACAACGGGCAATTCGGAGGTATCACCTATTGCAGTTGCATCTGAGGCAGCGGTCAATTCGACCTCAGATGCAACCGCGTCCGCTGCCCCAGCCTCCCCCCCAGAGGCACTTTCCGTCTCCGCTTCGGCGCTCTCACTGGATAAGGCTTCGAGGTCGACCTCGCCGTGCTCGGCGAAGTACTGGGTGGCAGTCTCCCTTATCGCACTGGCGGTTTCGGCTTCCTCTAAACCTGGGACCGTCTGCAACAGAACTAACTCGGCTTCGGTGACGGAAGCGATCGAGTCAAAACCAGAGGTCGTCAAACTGAGGGCGATCAATTCGCTGACACCTGGAATTTGTTGAAATGCCTTTTGGTATTTTTCCTGTTTGGCTCTGCGCTCCTGATATTGATCATCAGTGATAATATCGAGCCCCCAACCGGTGAGTTGCACGGCCAACCTTGAATTTTGCCCACCTTTGCCTATGGCGAGCGAGAGTTGGTCCTCATCGACGATCACTAAGGCGTGTCTGCGGCGCGAATCGGTAATGCACCGCGCAACTGTCGCCGGGCTCAAGGCTCGCGAGATGAAAATATCTGGCTCGTCGATCCAGGGAACGATATCTATCCGCTCACCGCTCAATTCCCTGACGATAGCCTGCACCCGCGAGCCCTTCACTCCGACACAGGCTCCAACTGGATCGACTCGTTCATCGTTGGTGCTCACCGCGATTTTAGCCCTTTCGCCCGGCTCTCG
>JAYYUU010000148.1:0-6239 GCA_036343835.1 Candidatus Latescibacterota bacterium
GGACCGCGCAAAAGACCCATGGCGCAAAATTGCCCTTCACCACAAAGGTCTCGATCGCCGTTATTTTCATCCTCCATCTCCATTCTAATAGCTCTCAATATGGCTCGCTGCGAATCCCAACTCCAGCCCTCTCCCCAATAGACGCAGCCCCTGCCGCGCCCTATATTGCCCCTGTAACTTCCACCACCACAGGAGACCCCACCATGGCACTGACCCCCTGGATCCGCATCGGCCAGCCCTTAGAGGCGGTCATCGACGACTACCAACGCATTTTCGACGCCTGGGAACAAGGCGGCATCCGCGGCCTGGTCTTCGGCCGCTTGCTCTTTGCCGACGACCAGGGCCAGTTCACCATCCCCGCCTTCCAGGGCGACACCTCCCCCTACACCAAGCGCGGCCTCCAGGCGACTTTGCGCGGTACGCCTCTGCAACCCGAAAAAGAACAGCGCCTGCGCTCAATGCTCGCCGACGCCAAAAAACGCGACTGGACCCTGCTGATCTTCGCCCCCTCTTCCGGCACCATCGCCGCCCAGGGCCTGCCCCCGGAACAAGACCCCTACGGCACCCAACTCCAGGCCGCGGCCTGGGACGATATCTTCACCGCCTTCCCCGAAGTCGACGGCGGCATCATGGACGGCTGGACCGAATCGCCCTACGAATTAATCTACCACCACGGCAACGCCGTCTTCCGCGAACTCACCGACGCCCAGCGCCAACAGGCGACGGCCCGCGGCTACGACGCCCAGCGCCTCGACCGCGGCCGCCAACACCTCCACCACCGCTTCCAAAGCTTCACCCCCGCCCAGGTCGACTACTACGGCGACCACGGTCTGCTCTCCGAGCTCAATCTCTTCGACATCAACGAGGACGCGCTCTACTGGCTGCGCTGGCGCCGCGAAGACGGTCTCCGCGAGGGCCAGGCCTTCCGCCAGGCCCTCGACGACTTCCCCCGCAAAGTCCTCCTCGGCAATGGCCCGCGCTCCGCCGTCTTCTCCGGCATGACCGCCCTGGACTACCACGCCTGGGATCCGCTCGTCGACTTCCTGCTGGTCAAGCACTACTTCTGGCACCGCGGCTTCGACGGCCTCTACGGCACCGTCGCCCGCTGGGTCCAGCAAGTCCAGGCCTGGAACCCCACCCTCAACGAAAATCAATGCTGGATAGTGGTCCGCGCCTTCTTGGGCATCCACCTGCCCGAAGTCGAATGCCTGGCCGATATGGAGCTGGGCTTTCCGCAAGCCTTTTTCGACGAAGTGGTACAGGAAGAAACCCGCCGCGCCCTAGCCGCCGTCAGCGACCCGCAAAAAATCCTCCCTTGGGTCGACACCGGTCGCATGCCCCACGGCGGCGACCCAATGACCTCCGGCGATCTCTACCGCATTCTCAAAGCCTCCGAAACCGCCGGCCTCCAACGTTTCCTCTTCCACAACCACGGCCACCTCACCGCCGCCGAATGGGCCGTCATTTCCCGCATGTGCGGCACCCCCTGGGACGAAGACCCGAACGGCTATTGGCCTCCGGCAACGCCTAAGCCTTCTACGTACTAGAACTAAAGATATGGGGGGCGTCTCACGCTGCGGATCGGGGGTCGGCCTCCGAGAAAAGCTAAGGCGGCCCCATCGGGCTGGTGGAGGGACGCTACCGGCGGCGTGCAGAGCACCGCGCTAGGATTCAACCAATGGCCTTGGGGGAGCTTTGCCCTCCGGCCAACCCCCGCACCCTCCGCTACACCGGAGCCTATTTTTACCTCCTCCCCAAAAAATGGGGAATCCCAAACCACAGAATTACCCGCTACGAGCGGAAGCTATTGCGCGACGTCCCGACGAGCTAATCAGCCGTATAACGGCGGATCACATTCTCCGTAATCTGCGCTACCCCATCATCGACCAGGATCGACGCCGGCCAGCAGATCGACCCCACCGAAAAGACCGCCCCACCACCACCGGGCTCGTGCTCGACGATCTCGGCGCCGCCCTCGTCGGGATTCAGCCCCTTGGCCAATAGCCGGGTATTGGCCGGCGACTGCGCGGAGATCTTGTCCGTCTCGTGGCCAGACGCCCCACCCGGTATGCGCTGGTGCAAGCTCTTTTCGCCAAAAGTATCGCCATTTTTGAGCCCCGTACCCTCAAAGCACCAGTGACTGTCGTCCCTGACCGCATAAGGAGCCCCCGTCATAATACCCGGAAAGGTGAACACCACCCCCAGCAAATTGGCCTCCGACTCCTGGCGTTTGTCGAAACGGCTCTCGTAGAGGCCGCCGTCGGGTTTGGGTTGTGGATCGGAATGGCTCCAGTTGGTGTTGTGGTAGACGATGCGGTGGTCGTCGAGGAATTCCACCTCGCAGTTGAGGCCATTGCCGCCCAGATAGATCAGTCGCCCGCCCCGCTCGAAAACCCAGCGCTTGAGCCGGAAATACATCTCCTTCGACCAGTATTCCGGATGCGTGCTGATCACCAGCGCCTTGTAATCATCCAAAGGCACGGCGTCGAAGTGGAACTGCGTCTCCCCGTAGAGATCGCAGTCGATCCCCCGCCGTTCCATCCAACCCAGCAGCCGCCACTCCGCCGCCGCCATATGGCAACCCTGCCGCCCGGCGATGGGATCGGTCAGGCCCTCGTCCTCATCGATGTGATTGTAGGGGTCGGGGCGATCGAGCGAGAGCGGCGCATAGCCGTCGGCGTTGTAGGTGCGGTGCTCCGCCTCGGTATAGCGCTTGAGCTCGAGCCGCGAGTTGACCGTCGGCGTCGGCGGGAAACAGTCGGCGTGGATGTAGTTGGAGCGCCCGCCGAAGCTATTGTAGGCGTTCCAGTTGATATCCGACGCCAGCACCGCGAGCCTGGCCGTGGGCGCTTCTGGGGCGACAACCCAGGGGAACGAGAAAAAGCGCCCGGCCTTGTCGCGGGCGTGCAGATAATACAGCCCCGAGCGCGCCGGCGCCGCAATCATCTGCGACAGTACCGTGCGATAATATCCGTGCCGGTTCCACTCCACGCCCGTCTGCGAATAGTCGCCGTCGGGGGTAATCTGCATATTGGCCCTGGGGCCGTGTTCGTCAAAAGTGCCGATGCGCCGGACGAATTCCTTTTCGGCCCCGTAGCGCCACAGCTCCAGCTCGTATTCGACGACCGCGTGGACCCGAAATTCGGATTGCTCCTCCGCCTTGACGCATCTGGGCCACATATAGCCGCACAGACCGTCCGACAATAGCCGAAACTGATACGGCTCGTCCTCGCGGATCTGCATCCGCACAATTTTGGACCCGTAGCCCGCACCCCCTAAGACCACCTCGTAGTCGCCCGGTTCGACCTCGGCGTATACCGCCCCCGCAATAGTCGAGCGCGCCACCGTCACGCCCGCTGTCCCGCGAAACTCGAAAAGTATATTCGCCAGCGCGACATAGCGCTCGTCACTGACATATCCGACCAGCATATCCAGGCCTCCTATTTTATTTTGCCCATTTGACCACAGCGCCGATTGGCCCCTTTATAGCGCCTATCCTCGATAGACGCGAAACTATACTATACTATGAGATTTTTTCTGCAAGCGCACCTGCTTGCCGCCCTCCTTTTGCTGGGTGGCTGCGGTGACTCGATTGCAGGCAACCTCATCCCCGCAGACCGGGAGCGCTTCGCCCTCATTACGCGGGCGATTTACCGCCGGGCTTCCCACGACTCGCTGCGCCAACAGGCCGGGGAGTTTCTCGAGCGCTTCGCCATGCGCCATGTGCAGGAGGCGCAACAATCCTCAAGGCCGATATCGCCGGTGCCGAGGCCAGCCTGTTGCAGGCCCTCGACCTCAAACCCGATAGCCTGAGCCTGCTCTTGCGCCTGGGCAGGCTCAGGCTACCTCAACGGCCAGGAGCAGCTTGCGCCGTAGCGCATTGCCCTTACGCCTGCAAATCTATCCCGTATTGCTTCACCCATCTCTTGACATGCATCCCCAATCTACCTTACTCTCTCACCGCACGACCATTTACCCATTGGTTATTCCTATGTCCTCCCTATCTCTCTTTGGCGATACGCCCCCCGGCGGTGCGAATGGGTGACGATGACCGTGCGGATGCTGGATCGATTCGATACCGTTGATTGCGTGTTCGGATACGAAGGCATTATTAACGGATTTCAGCGATATCTCAGCCTGCCAGAAAGTACTCTCTGCAGAGCTCATGACGGCTGTAATAGGCCTCGACGACAAGAAAAAACAACATATAGTAGCCAAGATCGTCGAGGGCAAAACGAGCTTTCGGGTCGTAAAAGATGCGATTGCACACGCTAAAATATATCTGCTGGAGAATGAGGGGCACCGACGGGTTATCGTCGGTTCTGCCAACCTATCTGACTGGGCCTTTTCGGGAAAACAAGCAGAACCAAATTATCGTGTTCGACGACGACGAGCGGGCATGGTTCACCAATTTGAATCGTCTACCATGAAAAAAGAAATTCCAGACTGGATTCTCAAAAAAGGCAGTCGGGCAGGTACGCTGGTCCTGGACAGAAAACCCCTTGAGGAATTCATGGCGATCTCTTTCCGCCGACGCGCGTGGTGGCCATTTCCCGGCTGAATATCAAACCAAACGTCCACAATCCCCACTCACCCTATGCCCCGGTAATCGCCATGTCCACTACCTGCGTCAAATCGCCCACTTCCCGGCTAAACTTCGGCCACGCCCGCTGCGATATCACCCCGCCCGTCGGGATCTACCACCGCATGTGGGGCGCCGCCCGCCACGACGCGGCCACCGGGGTTCACCGACCATTGCAGGTCGACGTCGTCGTCCTCGAGCCCCTCGGCGGCGACCCGGCCCAACGCCTGGTCCGCGTGCAACTCGACTTCGTCCACCTCAGCAACGACCAGCACGACCGCCTCATTGCCCCGGTGGCCGCAGCCGCGGCCGTCGCCCCCGCCCGGATCATCGTCACCCATTCGCACTCGCACTCCGCCGGTCTCTACGACCCCAACCGCCGCGACTTGCCCGGCGGCGAACTGATCGCCCCCTATCTCGACGAGCTAAACGCCAAAGCCGCCGCCACCGCCACCGAAGCCGTCTCGACCCTGGCCGACGCGACGATCACCTACGCCACCGGCCAATGCGCTATGGCCGCCAACCGCGATTACTACGACGCGGAAAAGGGCATTTACACCACCGGCTACAACCCCGACCAGGCGGTAGAGAATACCCTAGTCGTCGGCCGCGTCACCGACCCCACCGGTACCACCCGCCTGATTCTCGTCAACTACGCCTGCCACCCCACGACACTGGCCTGGGACAACACCCTGCTCAGCCCCGATTTCGTCGGCGCCTTGCGCGAAACCATCGCGCGCGACCAGGACGCGCCCTGCTGCTTCTACCAGGCCCCCTGTGGCGATCTCGGCCCCAAAGACGGCTTCGTCGGCGATACGGAGATAGCTGATAGCAATGGCAAACAGGTCGGTCACGCGGCTCTGTCGGCCCTCTATGGCATGGGCGCACCACAGACCGACTTCGCCTATGCCGGCCCCGTCGTCTCCGGCGCGACGATCGGCACCTGGGGCCGACGCCCCCACGACGAAGATCGCTCCGCCGAGACCACCGTCTTCGCCGGCGACACCTTCGAGGTCGCGCTCGACCTGATCGACCTGCCCACCGCCGCAGACCTCCAATCCCAACTGGAGCAATACACCACAGCGCAAGCAGCAGCCGACGCCCGCAATGACGCCATCGCCGCCCGAGACCTCGGTGCCCAGGCCGAGCGCTACCGTCGCTGGCTCGGCCGCGTCGCCAAATTGCCCCAGGGACCTACCTTCCCCTTCCACTACAGCGTCCACCACTTCGGCGATGCGGTCTGGATCACCTGCAGCGCCGAGCCCTATAGCTGGCTCGGCACCGAACTCCGCCGCCGCTTCCCCAACCTAACGCTCTTGATCTCGCCGATTACCGGCAACACCCAGGTCGCCTATCTCCTGCCCCGCGACCGCTATGGCAAAGGCCTCTACCAGGAAGAACCCTCCGCGCTGGCCCCCGGTTGTTTGGAAGCGCTCGCCGAGGCCATCACCGGGCGCATCGGCGCAATCACCGGACACCAACCAGGAGCTTGAACCATGGCCAAAAGACGCGCTACACAACGCCCCATCCGCGTCGGCGTAGTCGGCGTCGGCCGCGGCCGATCCTTCATGCACGCGGCGGCAGCCACGGGCATGGAACTGGTCGCCATCTGCGACACCTGGGAAGAGCGCCTCGCCGCCGAGGCCAACGCGCTGGG
>JAYYUU010000149.1:0-5427 GCA_036343835.1 Candidatus Latescibacterota bacterium
ACGCTCCTCGACGACGAAAGCGAGTACGTGCGTGCATGGGCGGCAACCGGACTGGAGCAGAACTAAACGCGCCCACCGCGACACGCGCGGCCAGGGCCGATTCTCAGGGAGCAGCCCATGGATATCGAGACGATGTACAACTTGCAGGGCCAGACTGCCGTCATCATCGGCGGAGCCCGCGATCTGGGCTACGACATGGCCGAGATCCTCGCCGCAGCAGGCTGCGAGATGGCGGCGGAAAAGCTGCGCGCCGCCCATAACTGCGAAGTCCTCGCCGGCGCGCTCGACATTTGCGATCACGCCCAGGTCGCCGCCTTCGGCGACAAAGTCCAGGCGTGGCGGGGATCCGTCGACATACTGGTCAACAACGCAGGCGGCGGCCTCGACCTGCAACCCACCCACTTCTTCGATCGCGACCCCGGCCATATCGCACAACTGATCGATACCAATCTGAAGGGCATCCTCTACTCTTGCCAGGTCTTCGGCCGGAAAATGGCCGAGCGGGGATCGGGTTCGATTATCAATATTGCCTCGATCGCCGGGCTCTGTGGCCGCGATCGCCGAATGTACGAACAGACCGGCCTGCCCGAACAGCCCATCGAATACGCCGCGGCCAAAGCCGGCGTCATCGGCGCAACCCGGGACCTGGCCGGGCTCCTCTCGCCTAAGGGCGTGCGGGTCAATGCCATTTCACCCGGTGGTTTCGAGCGCGGACAGCCGCAGGCTTTTATCGACGCCTACAGCGATGCCACGCCCTTGGGCCGCATGGGACGGGACGGCGTCGATCTCAAGGGCGCAGCACTTTTTCTGGCCTCGCCGGCTTCCGCCTACGTCACCGGGCACAATCTGGTCGTCGATGGCGGCTTTCTAATGTGGAAATAGGAGCAACGACGTGCTGGTATTCGACGGCGATTACCCCATGGCCTATGGGGCCCTCGACCTCAATCGCGACCTGACCCTGCCGCTTGCACAAGTTCGCAGCGCACCGGATCCGACCGACAACGAAAGCTGGGCCGACGCCGAGACCATGGCTTCGCTGCCAGAGATGAGACGGGGTGGGATCGCAGCGGCCCTGGTCAAGGTCGTGGGACGCATCAGGCAAAAAGACAGCCCCATCTGGGGCTATCGGAGCGGTGATATCGCCTACGCCGCCGCCCAGGCCCATCTGGCCTACTACCGGATTCTCGAGCAGAGAGACCAGGTGCGGATTCTCAAGCGAGGCGGCGATCTCGGCGAGCACATGGTCGCGTGGGAGAATGCTGCGAGCCGCCAAAATCTGCCTGTTGGCCTGGTCCTGGGTATGGAGGGTGCCGACCCCATCCTCTGGCCCCAACAGGTGCACGAATGGTTTGCCGATGGAATCCGGGTCGTCAGTCTGGCCCACTACGGCGTCAGCACCTACGCCCACGGCACGGGCCGTCCGGGAGGATTGTTGCCGGCGGCAGCCGAACTCCTCGCCGAGATGGACGCCGCGGGGATGATCCTCGACCTGACCCACACTTCCGACGAAGCCTTCTGGCAGGCGCTGGACCTCTTTTCGGGGCCGGTACTGGCCAGCCACCAGAACTCTCGCGCCCTGGTGCCAGGCGAACGCCAGTTTTCCGACGAGCAACTCAAAGCCCTCCTCGCACGCGGTGCGGTCATCGGTGCGTCGATGGATACCTGGATGCTCTATGCGGAGGGCGGACTCGATTGGGGCGGCGAGATCCCACCACGGCGCACCCGCTTCCCACGCGAGGCGGTCACCCTTGAAAACCTCGCCGATCACATCGACCACGTATGCCAGCTGGCGGGCAACGCCCAGCAAGCCGCCATCGGCGGGGACACCGACGGACAGGGAGGGCGCGAGGGGGCCCCGCTCGAAATCGACACCGTAGCCGACTACCAGCAACTCGTCGCCGTGCTGGAGCGACGCGGATATACCGCCGAGGAGATCGCCGGAATACTGTACCGCAACTGGCAGCGTTTCTACCAAGAGTGGCTGCCCGAGGCTTGAGGAAGCCAGCGCAACCTCTGGTCTGAAAACGCCCAAACGAACCTCGGCAACACCCAGGGCCCTTATGACCGGACCGAACCATCGTCAGAGCACTCGGTTACCCGTAACTAAACCGTGCAGACATCGGGGATCTGAGCCTTGCCCACCAGCTGCCCCGGGGTGGATGACCCCCGGCTGGCACCACGAGGACGCCGCCCCCGAAATCGCGCCGCCGTAGCGTATATCGAAAGCCGCACCCGCGCCGGACAACGCCATAACCTCTGCGAAGATTCCGGCGAGCAACACAACCTCTGGGAGATCCATCCCGAAAGACCAAGTTGACGAAGGGCCCACTTCTAGCTAACTAGACCCGTCTATGAGCAAACGCGTGAGCATGCGTACCCACGACGTCATCGTCGTCGGTTGCGGGGGCTGGGGCCTGGCCGTCTTGAAAGTCCTGCGAGACATGGGATTCGATGTCCTGGGACTGGAGCGCGGGGAGATATGCCACAACCTCAGAACCTATATGCCCGGGATGACGGTACACTCCCCCCTACCCTATATCGTCCTCGATCCGGACGAGCCGCTCCTGGCGGAGCAGGGCGACGACTATCATTCGACCATCGAAGAGCTGATCCAGAGCTACCTCGACTTCGCCGCCAGGAACGAACTCCCGATTAAAACCCACAGCGAGCTGAGCGACATCGCAGGCACGCGAAACGATTTCGACCTCACCGTCTCCGAGACAGAAGGCCCTAGCCAGTACCGAGCCCGGCTCGTGGTCCTCGCCACCGGTTCCTACGACACCCCCAACGTGCTGGGCATCCCCGGCGAACAAGACCCGGCGATCCAGCACTTCTTCGGTGAGTGGCGACACATCCGCGACCAGCGCCTGCTCTTTATCGGCGGCGGCTTCTCCTCCGCCGACGGCATCGTCGCCCTCTGCGCCTCTAACGAAGTGCTCTGGGTAACCAGAAAATCCCACCAGGAAATCGCCAAGATCCTCCAGGACCAGCAAACCAAGTGGGGCCAAGCCGACGCCGAACTGGTCAACACCGAAATTCTGCCCGAGAGCCAGATGCTCTCCCTTGCCGACCGCACCGCGCTGATCCAAACGCCCGGCGGCGAACGTCGGTGGCCTTTCGACCAGTGTTTCATGCTCCTCGGACACCGCCCCGACGAGTCGCTCCTGCAACGCATCCTGGGCGATGAAGCGTCCTATGACGAAGCGACCTTCGAGTCCCGAGCCCGCCCCGGCCTCTACCTGGTCGGCGCCCTGGCCAAGAAACACCTCGAACACATCGGCCTGACCGACAAACTCTGCCCCGGCAACGAAGGCATCCGCCACATCAACAAGGTGATAGACGCGATAAAAATCCAATTGAAAGCCCCATGACCTCTAGCCAACGAAGAGACACTAAGCGCGCCCGCGGAGGACCGACCCCTGCGCTCACCGCCACTACCCGCGCCGCGCCCCCCCACTGGGCCGTGCGCCAGCGCCACCTCATCGAATTGATGGACCGCGCCGCCGTGCCCTTTGTCGATCACTCGACCCACGCGGATGGCCGGCTGGTCTTCCGCAGCGAGTGGACCAGCATGGACGGCACCGACAATGGCTACGAGAGTTTTCTCTCCTTCCCGCTCTTCTATTTGTTCGGCGGCGGCCCCTATGTCCACGAGCGGGGTCAGCAGGAGTGGGACGCGATCACCCGCCAGTACGCCGAGTTCGGCACGGTCGAACGCGGCTTCGTCACCGGCTTCGACTGGTTCCACCACAGCGAGAGCTACACCTATATCTACTACCTGGCCCTCGCCGACCCCGAGCGCTACCGCCAGCAGGCGCTCGATTTCGCCGCGATGTACATCGGCGAAGATCCCCTGGCGCCCAACTGGGACGCAGCGCGCAGGATGCTGCGCTCGCCGCTCAACGGCAGCCGGGGACCGCGCCTGGAAACCACGCCCGTCGACTGGGCCTACCACCGGCCGATCCTGGCCAGTTATCTGGCGCCCTTCGAAGACATGGAGGGCCTCGACGCGACCGACCCCCACGTCAGGGCCGACTGGACCGACGACGCGGTCTTCGAGCGGGTGCTCTCCTTGATCAACCGCCGCATGACCCGGGGCGATGTGCCGCTCAACCTCTACGCCACCAGCATGGTCACCCACGCCTATATCTACACCGGCGACGACAAATACAAAAACTGGGTCCTCGACTATATCCAGGCCTGGCTGGACCGCCGCGACCAAAACGGCGGCATCGTCCCCGACAACATCGGGCCCAATGGCCGGATCGGCGAGCTGATCGACGGCAAGTGGTGGGGCGGCTACTACGGCTGGCGCTGGCCGCACGGGGCGCGGATGATCGTCGAGCCCGCCTATGTCGCGGGCTCCTGCGCGGCGCTGATGACCGGCGACTTTTCCTGGCTCGATCTCTGTCGCTCGCAACTCGACATGCTCTGGGATCTGCGCCGCGAGGAGGACGGAGCGCTCAAAGTGCCGGCGCGGCACGGCGACCAGGGGTGGTTCGACTACCGCAAACCCGATCCGCTCTACTATATCCACCTCTACTATCTGAGCCAGAGCGCCGAGGATCTGGCGCGGCTCGACGAGATCTTTCCCGATCGCACGGGCTTCGAGATCACCTCGCCCACATGGCATGCGGGCAAAGCCGGCCCCTGCCCGCCAACGGCGTGGTTGGCCTTTGTCGAGGGGCGGCATCCCGGCTATCCCGAGCAGATGATCGAGGAGACCTATACCGGCATCCTCGAAAGCCTCGACCGGCTCTACGCCGACGAGAGCGACCCCGAGACGCGGGAGTGCTACCACTTCCAGAACCTCAACCCCGTGGTCCCCGAAGCGCTGGTGCAGATGGGCATGGGCACCCCCGCCGCCATGTACAATGGCGGCCTCTTGCTCTCGCACGTGCGCTACTTCGATCCCCAACGCGGCCGACCGGGGCTGCCGCACCACGTGGCGGCCCTGGGCGAGAACGTGACCGGCGAGAGCATCGACCTGGTACTGGTCAATACCGACCCGGTGTCGAGCCACCCGATCGCGATCCAGGCCGGCACTTTCGCCGAACATCACTTCACCGGCGCCCGGCTCGACGGCGAGGAAGTCGCACTCGACGGACGACACGTCTGCATCGAACTCGAGCGCTCGACGGTCGCGCGGCTCCACCTCGACCTCAGACGCTTCGCCCATCGCCCGACCTACGAGTGGCCCATCGCGGCTCAAACGTAATCGGGAGGTCCAAGCAGACCTCTTCGTGCACCGCAGGGAGATCCAGCGATCCTTGCGGATTCAATCGCAGCAACTCCCACTCCGATGGATCGCAGCGCTTGAACAAAGGACTCCCGTACGCTATGCTAAGCGTCGATCAGGGGGACCAAGGAATTGATGCATTCACCATCGACCCAGTACAATGGCATCGTCCTCGCCGACGAGTGGCC
>JAYYUU010000150.1:0-5962 GCA_036343835.1 Candidatus Latescibacterota bacterium
TCGTTTCGAATCGCTCGGCCACCCGGCTCAACAACGGCAACAGGTGGCTGGTGCGGTGAATGCCGCGCCAGTACATGGTCTTGCCCTGCACTGCCAAATCGAGTATACGGCCGTGGAGCGCAGCGGCGTCAACCCGGTAGCAGGGCGCGGCGCCGCAGCGAAAGCGCCGGCAGATTGCCGCGTCGGTATGGGCGTCGAGAAAGCGCACCATGTGGCGAAAGCGGATCCGTGGATGGCGAACCATGGTTTCGACCTCCAGCGAACGCCCTTCTGGATCGAGTACCTGCGCCGCAAAGCGCCCCTCGCGGCAAGTCGCAACAGGAAAGCGGCCACCGAGTATGTCCTCGACGCAATGGACCATGGTCAAGATATCAGCATCAACCCCCACCCCGACGACGATGCCCCCGCGTTCGACCACCTTGAAAAAGGGACTCTGCGAGCCGCACGGCGCGGGATCGAGATGGTGCTCTGCCAACATTTCTCCGGCCAGCGGGCCGAGGGCCACCACCGAATGCGTCGGATGCAGACTGCGCACCGCCCCGCGTTGGCGCCGGGCCCACTCGGGCAACAGGCCCATCGCGGTGGGACTGCGCACGCTGTCAAACACTTCGCCCCGCGCCAACCAGTGCTCCGGTCGCTCCGCCATTGGGCTGGCGGGAAAGAGTAATGTGCCCTCCGCACCAACGGCCTGGCGCAGCAGCGCGAGCAACTTGAAAAAGGGGAAGTCGAGATTGAGCCGATCGACCGAACTGTGGACGAAGACTAAGGCCCCGGAGCCGAGCCCCATTTCTTCTGTGAGAAGGCGGCGACAGGCCCCTTCGTCGAGTTTGGGCACCGCCGCCAGCCGTTGTCGGCGGTAGCGCCGCATACCCTCCTGCCCCACTCCGTACAGCGTAGCGGGCAATAGGCCGCGCAGCAGCCGCTTGATCATCCCCTCATTCCCCGTTCGTGCGCAAAATCTAACATCCATTATTATATAAAGGATTGGCAACCACACCAACTCGCCACCCATTGAAAAGACAACTGATTTCCCTCTACGAGTGCCTGCGGCTGGCCAGCCGACCAGGTCATTGGTCCGCCCTGTGGCGCGACTGGTCGCCGGCCGTACCCTCGCACCGCGAGGACGACGCGCACCTTAACGCGGCCCTCGCCTGGCTCTGCCGCGCCCAGGACGCAGTCGCCGGCGGCGTCTCGGCCGGCTATTTCTTTAAGCGCGGCTGGATGCCCGCCTATCCAGAAACGACCGGATATGTCATCCCGACCTTCCTCGCCCAGGGACTCGAAGAGCGCGCACTCGCACTGGGAGAGTGGGAAATCGCAGTGCAATTGCCAGAAGGCGCGGTGCGCGGCGGCATCGGCCTCAACGATTATCCCATCGTCTTCAACACGGGTCAGGTAATCCTCGGCTGGACCGCCCTCTACCGGGCCACGGACGAGGAGCGCTTCCTACAGGCGGCCTCGCGCGCCGCCGATTGGCTCATCGCGGTCCAGGACCCCGACGGAAAATGGTGCCGCCACACCTATCTCGATGCGCCGCGAGCCTATCACAGTCGCGTCGCCTGGCCGCTGGCCGCAATCCACGAGCTGACGGGAGACACCCGTTATCGTCATGCTAGCGAGCGCTTCCTAAACTGGTTGGCAGACCAGCGCCGCCCAGGTGGCGGCTACCATCACATGGCACTCGAACCGGGCCAGACGCCGATCACCCACACCATCGCCTATACCCTGCGCGGTCTGCTCGAGTGCGGCCAGGCCCTCGGCGCGCCCTGGCGAGAGCAGTTGACCGATCTGGTCGCCTCTGATGCCCACCTGATGCTACAAGCCCAGAGCGAAGGCCTGCAATCGCCTCCCGCCCGCTTCCCCGCCGCCCTGGACGAGGCCTGGAAATCGGCCGCAACCCATTCCTGTCAACCCGGCAATGCACAGTTGGCCATCGTCCTGCTCAAACTGCACGAGCTGGGCCGCGACGGGCTTATTCCGCCGGCACTGGCGCTGATCGAGCAGGTCAAAGCGAGCCAATTCATGACCGCGAGCCATCTTGGATTGCGCGGCGGGGTACCAGCGTCTCAGCCGCTCTGGGGACCTTATGTACCCTACGCCGTGCCCAATTGGGGCGCCAAATTTCTAGTCGATGCGCTGACCGTTAAAAGCCTCAACTGTGATTTAAGTTTGTAATTTTTGCATATTTCAACAGTGGGCGACGAGGTCTACGTGGCCCACATATTCACCTGCAAGGAAAAATACCGCCGCGACTTTGGACCCGATCTCAAGCTCGGCGACCGCGCGTTAAAGGGCATCTCGCGAATGCGATTTTTTTCTGCGGCTGTGCGCAGCCTTGTGACACCGCTAGAAACACGACTTCTCACCGGGAGTGAATAATTGCTCGGCCGCTTGAGCTACCGCACCATAGACCAGTACGAAATCTGGGTACGCGTCCTGTCTCTGCCCTGGGAAGTCGCCGCTACCGCGGCGTCAGATGCGCCAAAATGGAGGCGGCGCGAGGGCACGTGACAAAACTTCTGGCGGGGCGTTAACCGGTCTCCGAACCATCCCTGCTGCAAATCGACGCACACGAGCCCGAATCCCCCTGACGATCCCTTGCCGGATGGGGGGTCAAACCGCATATTAGCCCCTCATGATCCGAACCTACCGCCCCGAGGACCTGGAGGTGCTCAAGCGCATCACCGCGATCTGTTTCTCAGGGGTATCCATCGACCGCAATATCGAGGAGCGCTTCGGACGCATCGGCGACCACGACTGGCAATTCCGCAAGCTCCGCCATATCGATGAAGACGTCGCCGGCGACCGCGCTAAAGGCGTCTTTGTCTGCGATGAAGAGGATGAGGTCAACGGCTACATCACCACCCGTATCGACCGCGAAAGTAAGATCGGCGGCATCCCCAACCTGGCCGTGCTGCCTGCCGCGCAGGGGCGCGGCATAGGCCGCAAACTCCTCGAATATGGGCTCGATTATATGCGTGCACAGGGCATGGAATGCGCCCGCATCGAAACCCTTGCGCAGAACGAGGTCGGATCCCATCTCTACCCCAGCCTCGGCTTCGAGGAGGTCGCCCGCCAAATGCACTACTGCATGCGCCTATAAAGGACGACACCACACCGCTATGAGCAGCCCCAAAGAAGTAGCCGGCCGCCGCGCCGCCGAGTTCGTCGAGGACGGCACCATCGTCGGCCTGGGCACCGGCTCGACTGCCGAGTTCGCCATCCGCGCCATCGGCACCAGAGTCGCCGACGGCCTGAGCGTCAAGGCGATACCCACCTCCGAAGCCTCCGCCGCCCTCGCGCGCGAGTTAGATATCGAACTGACCACACTGGCCGACCATCCGGCCGTAGACCTGACGATCGACGGGGCCGACGAGGTCGATCTCGCCCTTGACCTGGTCAAGGGCTTGGGCGGCGCGCTGTTGCGCGAAAAGATCGTCGCCGCCGCCACGGCGCGGCAGATCATCATCGTCGATCCCACCAAGCTCGTCGAACGGCTCGGTACCCTGGCCCCGCTGCCGGTGGAGGTTGTGCCCTTCGCCGCCGCGCCCGTCGCCAGAACCCTCGCAGAGCGCGGTATCGAGCCGACACTGCGCATGCAAGACGGTGCGCCCTTCGTCACCGACAATGGCAATAATATCATCGACGCCCGCTTCCCGCAGGGCATAGACGACGCCCGCGATACCGACACCCGGCTCAACACCCTGCCCGGCGTCGTCGAAAACGGGCTCTTCGTCGCGATGACCCACCTGGTCGTAGTCGGCGAGGAGGACGGCTCCTCCCGCCTGATCGAAAAAGGCTGAGGTCCCATGGGCGACACCCCGCAAAACCAGTCTCGCCGCTCGTTTCTGCGCGGCGCTCCCCTCCTGGCAACCGGTGCGCTCGCCGCCTGCGGTCAAGCCCAACAACAGGCCACCGCCCCCGCAGTGGGTGCTCAGCAGCACTACAAGTGGAAGATGGTCACCACCTGGCCCAAGAACTTTCCCGCCCTCGGCAGCGGTGCTAATTATCTCGCCAAGAGCATCCAGGCAATGTCGGGCGGACGCCTCGAGATCAAAGTCTACGGTGCGGGTGAGTTAGTACCCGCGTCTGGCGTGTTCGACGCGGTCTCCGGCGGCACCGCCGAAATGGGCCACGGCGTCGCCTACTACTGGAAGGGCAAGCACGAGGCGACCCAGTTCTTCGCCGCCGTGCCGTTCGGGCTCAACGCCGCCGAGATCAACGGCTGGATACGGTACGGCGGCGGCCAGGAATTGTGGGACGAGCTCTACGCCCCCTTCGGGCTCAAGGCCTTCCTCGTCGGCAATACCGGCGTGCAAATGGGCGGCTGGTTCAACCGCGAGATCAACGCCCTCGACGATTTCAAGGGATTGGTGATGCGGATGCCGGGCCTGGGCGGCGAGGTCTTGCGTGGGATCGGCGCCACCGTCAAAGCGCTGCCCGGCGGCGAGATCTTCCAGGCCCTGAAGACCGGCGCCATCGACGCCACAGAATGGGTCGGGCCGTACAACGACCTGGCCTTCGGCCTGCACCAGGCCGCCAAATATTATTACTGGCCCGGTTGGCACGAGCCGGGCACTGCGCTAGAGTGCATGGTCAGCAAGCAAGCCCTCGCCGCCCTGCCCTCCGACCTGCAGTCCATCGTAGCCTACGCCTGCCAGGCCGCCAACGACGACATGCTCAGCGAGTTCACCGCGCGCAACAACAGCGCACTCGAAACCCTGGTACACAAACACGGCGTGCAATTGCGCCGCTTTCCCGACGAGTTACTGGCCCAGGTCGGCGCTGTCGCCTCGGAGGTCGTCGCCGACATCGCCGGCAAAGATCCCTTCTCGCAAAAGGTCTACGGCTCGTTCGATACTTTCCGCAAGGGCGCGGTATCCTACACCAAAATTACCGAGGAGGCCTATACCCAGGCCCGAGCGCTGACCTTCGGCTAAGATGGAGCGTCTAAACCGCCTCGTCGATCGCACCGTGCCCTGGCTGACCCTGGGCATGGTATTGGTCACCTTCGTCGTCGTGGTGCTGCGCTACGTATTCGGGCGCGGCTGGGTTTGGATGCAGGAAATCGCGCTCTACATGCACGCGCTGACCTTCCTGCTCGCCGCCGGCTATACTCTCTCGCGGGACGCCCATGTCCGCGTCGACATCCTCTACCGTCCCCTGTCCGAGCGCGGCAAGGCGCTGGTCAACCTCCTGGGAAGCCTCTTGCTGCTCGTTCCCTGCTGCCTGGTGCTTGGCTACCAGTCGCTGCCCTTCGTCGCCGACAGTTGGGCAGTGCTGGAAGGCTCCAAAGACGGCGGCGGTCTCGAAGCCGTCTACCTGCTCAAAACCGCCATCCCGCTGTGCTGCCTGCTGTTGTTACTGCAGGCCGGTGCCATCATCCACCACAGCGCGCACTCTCTCCGAGCCCGATGAGCGAACTGCTGCCGCTGTTGATGTTCCTCTGCACCTTCGCGGTGCTGCTGTCGGGCTTCCCGGTCGCGTTCTGTCTGGCGGGCACGGCGCTGGCCTTCGCCGGCATCGGGCTTTTGAGCGGGGATTTCGACGCGGCCTTCCTCTCGGCGCTGCCGGCCCGCGTCTACGGCATCATGACCAACGAGACGCTGATCGCGGTGCCGCTTTTCGTCTTTATGGGCGTGGTGCTTGAGCGCTCCAAAATCGCCGAAGATCTGCTCGAAACGATGGCCCACCTCTTCGGGGGTCTGCACGGTGGCCTGGGGATCTCGGTCTGCGTCGTCGGCGGGTTGTTGGCCGCCTCGACCGGTATCGTCGGCGCCACGGTCGTTACCATGGGGCTGATCGCGCTGCCGGCGATGCTCAAGCGCGCCTACGCCGCCCCGGTCGCCACCGGCATTATCTGCGCCTCGGGCACCCTCGGCCAGATCATTCCGCCCAGCATCGTGCTGGTGATCCTCGGCGATGTCGTCTCTTCCGCCCACCAGCAAGCGCAGCTCAAAAT
>JAYYUU010000151.1:0-16871 GCA_036343835.1 Candidatus Latescibacterota bacterium
CAATTTCGCACCCTCGATCAATGCCGGCGGCACCAGATGCAAACCGAGCGAATGGGTTATGACGATATGGGGTCGCGCAGATGCGGCGGTCTCCACCTGGCCGAAATATCCCCGATCGAGGCAATGCAACGCAAAATCCGCAGGTAAAACCTCGCGCCAGCCATCCCAACACCAGGCCCCAAAACCCCACCCGTGCTGGGCGACCACCTCAACTGCGGCCATCGCGCCACCCGCCCAATAATTCCACCAAGCGCTCGAGATCAGACCGCTGGTGCAAAGCGTTGAGCGCCAGGCGCAGCCGCGCGCGTCCCGGCTCTACTGTGGGCGGCCGGATGGCCGCGACCAAATAGCCATTTTCCTCGAGATGGCGATTGAGCGCCAACGCCTCGTCCTCCGCCCCGACCATTATCGGCACGATCTGGGTGGCCGCCAAACCCGTATCCCAACCCTGCGCCGCAAGCGCGGTGCGCAAATACTCGGCGTTGTCGAGCAAGGTCCGACGCTCCGCATCCATCTGCGGCACCAATTCGAGCGCCGCGTCCACTGCGCCCAAAATCGCCGGCGGCAAGGCTGTGGTATAAATAAACCCGGAGCAGCAATTTATCAGATACTCCCATAACTTTTCACCGCAGGCGATATAGGCCCCAAAAGACCCCAACGCCTTGCCGAAGGTACCCACGCACAGATCGACCCCCTTGCCGCATGTCAACCCCATCCCCCGCTCTCCCAGCACGCCCGTAGCATGGGCTTCGTCGACGACCAATAGGGCATCGAATTCCCTCGCCAGTTCGACCAGTGTCGCGATATCGCCAGTAGCGCCGTCCATGCTGAAGACCGATTCGGTCGCGATGATCCGGCGCGAGCAATCCGCGCTCGCCGCGAGCAGCTCTCGCAGGTGGTCGAGATCGCCGTGGCGGTAGCGCCGCAGCCGACAGCGACTCAAGATGGCCCCCTGCACCAGACTATTGTGGCATAGCCGGTCGAGCAGGATGACCGAATCGCGATCGGCCAGCGCGGGCAAGAGCGAAATATTGGTCTGAAACCCCGAATTGAGCACCAGCGCCCGCTCCGTCTGCTTGAGCTTGGCCAGCGTCTCTTCGACCCCCGAAAAGCCGGGATGGGAACCGCTGATTAGCCGCGACGCCCTGGCGCCGGTCCCATAGCGCTCCGCGAATTCGACCGCCCGCGCCTGCAATAGCGGATGCGACGCCAGACCCAGGTAGTCATTGGAGCTGAAATTGACCAGCTGGTGACCATCGGCGCAGACGATGCTTCCACCACCCGGCGCCAAAGTCCGCAATTGGCGCAATTGCCCCGCCTGCCGGCGTCGCATCAACTCAGCGTCGATAAAATCGAATTTTGATTCCATAAGAAGCTGATTAAGATCTGACAAATAGTCCATCCGATCAAGATAGACACCACCGCTACCACCGCCATTGACAGATACCGCTTGCCCCTGGAGCCAAGCCGCTCTATAATACTGTAAACTTGCGAATTACCGCATTACAGGACTGCATTTGATGGCGACGACCCCCGATAAAATCACCGCTTCTTCGCTCCAGACCAAAAAGGAGCGGAGCCAGAAAATCAGCATGTTGACGGCCTACGACCATCCCACCGCCTTGCTGCAAGATGCGGCGGGTATCGATGTGGTTTTTGTCGGCGACTCAGTGGGGACCAATGTCCTGGGTTATCGCAGCCCGCAGCAAGTGACCATGGACGATATTCTCCACCACCTGCGGGCGGTGCGCCGGGCGGTGCGCCGGGCTTTTTTGCTGGCCGACCTGCCCTTTATGTCCTATCAACCCTCGGTGGAAATCGCGGTCAAAAACGCCGGCCGTCTGGTCCAGGAGGGCGGGGCCGAAGGCGTCAAACTGGAGGGCGGCTTACCGGTCTTGTCCCAGGTGCGGGCCATCGGCGCAGCGGGGATTCCCGTGGTGGGCCATCTCGGCTTCACCCCCCAGTCCCAGGCCCGCGAATTCTACCTCTTCAGCGACCGGCGCGGCACCGTGCCCAAATTTCAGGGCAAGGGGCCCAAGGGGGCCAAAGCCCTCGTCGAAGACGCCCTGCGCCTCGAAGACGCCGGCGTTTTCGCGCTGGTCCTCGAACTGGTCACCGAGGAGGCGGCCCAGGTCGTGGCCGAACGCCTCGAGATCCCGGTCATCGGCATCGGCGCCGGCCGCTATTGCGATGGCCAGGTGCTCATCGTCCACGACCTCGTCGGCCTCAACGAGGAAGACCTGGTATTGGCCAAGGCCTACGGCCAGACGCGCCAGTCGTGGCTGGAAATCTTCAGCGCCTATCGTCAGGAGGTCGAGGAAGGCCGCTTCCCCACCGCGGAAAACGTCGCCCATATGGATCCCGAAAAACGCGCCAAATTAGACGAATTGCTCAAGGGAAACGGGCAGGATCGCTGACCATTGCCGGAGGAGGACTTTTAGATGCGCTCGCTGTATGCCGCTGTACTAGTGCTGGGGTTTGCCGCCCCTTCTTTAGCTCAAGAGGGCGAATCGAGCTGGGTCCAGGATCGCCTGGCCGGCCTCGACTCGCTGCTGGGCGACATCGTCATCCTGCTCGGGGACGTCCTCCTCTTCGATTTCGGTACCGGCATACCGCTGATCGTCGCAGTACTGCTATTGGGGGGTATTTACTACAGCTTCTACCTGGGCTGGTTTTCGGTCCGCGCCTTTGGCCACGCCATCGACGTGATCCGCGGCATCTACGACGACCCCGAAGACCCGGGCGAAATATCGCATTTCAAAGCGCTGACCAGCGCGCTGTCGGCGACCATCGGCCTCGGCAATATCGCCGGTGTCGCCGTCGCCATCGGCACCGGTGGCCCCGGGGCACTGGTATGGATGATGCTCACCGCGATCTTCGGCATGTCCTCCAAGCTCGCCTCCTGCACCCTGGCGATCATGTATCGCACTATCCACCCCGACGGCCACGTCACCGGCGGCCCGATGTACTACTTGGAAAAGGGCCTCGAAGCAAAAGGGCTCAAACCGCTCGGCCACACTCTGGCCGTCCTCTTCGCCATACTGTGCATCGGCGGCGCGTTGGGCGGCGGCAATATGTTCCAATCGAACCAGACCCTGGAAGCTCTGGGCGCGGTGAGCCCCTTCTTCAAAACCTATAACTGGCTCTTCGGGCTGGTACTCGCCGCGCTGGTCGGAGCGGTGGTCATCGGCGGCATCCAGCGCATCGCCAATGTCACCTCGCGCCTGGTCCCGACCATGTGCGTCCTCTACGTCGTCAGCGCCCTCTTTATCATCCTGTCCAATATTGCCGAGGTGCCGGCGATGTTCGCGCTGATCTTCAGCGAGGCTTTTACCGGCCGGGCGGTAGAGGGCGGGGTCCGGGGAGTGGCGATTATCGGCATCACCCGCGCCGCCTTCTCCAACGAGGCCGGCATCGGTTCGGCGGCCATCGCCCACTCGGCGGCCAAAACCGAGGAATCCGCGCGCGAGGGCATCGTCGCGATGATCGGCCCATTTATAGATACGATCGTCATCTGCACCATGACCGCGCTGGTCGTGCTGCTGACCGGCGTCTACCAGGACCCGGCCCTGCAGGGCAAGGGCGCGGAGATGACCGCCGCCGCCTTCAGCTTGGCGATCCCGGGCGCGGAAGTGGTCCTCGCCATCGTGATCTGCCTCTTCGCCTACTCGACGATGATCTCCTGGGAATACTATGGCGAACGGGCCTGGGAATATCTCTTCGGCAGCGGTTCGCTATTGGTCTTCCGCCTGCTCTTTGTCGCCTTCGTCTTTATCGGCGCCGTCACCCAATTGGCCAATGTCATCGACTTTTCCGACCTGATGATCCTCAGCATGGCCCTCCCCAATATCATCGGCGGCATCATCCTCAGCCCGCAGATCAAAGAGCAACTACAAAACTATTGGGGCCGACTGCAACGCGGCGAGATGCAGCGCTATAAATAGGCGCTCTTGCGCGCCAACGTTAGAGGAAAATACGGCGAATCGTCGAGGGGTAGCTACGCCGGGCGGAATTTAATCCACCACCGGGCGCGGCAAGCCCATGCCCAGCGGTTCGGGGAAGCGCTCCTGAACTGGCACCGAAGCGGCGGTGCCGCTCTCAAAGCGCGCGATCGCCTGCAGACCGACTGTATATTGGCCAGACGAATTCCACAGCAACCAACCGCGCGCGCCGCCATCTTCGGCCCCCTGCAACTGCTCGGTGATATAGAGCGGATCAAAGCGCGCGACCCGATAATTAAAGGCCTGAATCCAGGGCCGGATCGGCACCTGGTGGACGGCGGCCAGTTTCTCTAAGCGCTGGCAGCCTTGCAGCAGGAAGTAATAGGGATAGTCGACGGGGCGGCTGATCCGCTCAAAGCCATCCTCGAAGTGCGAGGGGTAGAGCATTGGGCTGACGACATCGAGATGGGGCAGCAACTCGGGCAGATACTGACCGAGCGTCAGCCGGTCGGCCTCCCGCCCCCACGCCGCGACGCCAAAAATATCGGCCGACAGCATCACGCCGGTCGAATCGAGCAGCCGGTCGACCGCGGCGACAAAATCGGTGATGATGCGATCCTTGGGCACGATCTCAGGGTCAAAGGCGAAGACCGCGGCGGCGAGATTGCCCTCGGTGGGAAAACGCACATAATCGAGCTGAATCTCATCGACGCCCAGCGCCGCCACCTCGCGCACCAATGCCAGCAGATAGCCCCGGACCTGGGGCAGCGATGGATCGACCCAGTGGCTTTTACCGCTTTCGGACCACGGCGTCGACCCCAGCCGCGAAAGCGGTACCAAATCGGGGCGTTGGCGGGCCAGTCGGTCGTCGTAAAAACAGGTCAATCGCGCCACCACGTGAATCTGGCGACGGTGCAGCGCGTCAATCAGCTTGGCCGGCCGGGCGATCGGCGCCTCATCCCCGGCACCGATCGCCAACGCCATTGGCACCGCAGAGGCGTAGCCGAGATTGCCATAGCGATCCTTGACGTCAAAGACGATTGTATTGCCCCCCACCGCGACCAACTCGTCGGCGAGAGCGAGGATCCTGCTGCTGCCGGCCAGTTGGGCTTTGACATAAATGCCGCGAGCGACAAAATCGGGCCCACGCAACACCAGCTGGTCCAGCAAATCTCCATAGCTCAGCGATATGGTCAGGCGCTGACCCGGTCTGATCGCGTCGCTTTGCAGTCCGTTGTGCCGCTGGATCTCCCCGACCAGATCCAGCGCCGTATATTGGGCGCTATACGGCAGTAGGCGGTAGGCAATACCCAGCAGCGAATCGCCGGGACGCACCGTCACCGAAGTGTCGCGAACGCCGACTTGGGCCTGGGCTACAGAGGCCAAAATCAGCCAGATAAGACAGACGAGGAACATCGGGACAACTCCACGTACTACGAAAATTAACAATTTGTTAATAAAGACACTTAGACACAAAAGTAGGCCCCTTAGTTAAAAAAGCAAGTGGGCCTATAAATTCCTCTGGAAAACAAGCTAAAAATAAAACTAAGTCGCTATTTTACTTGGTTTTGCACCAGATATTAGGGCGCTGCGGAGGGCTCGTCGTGCCCCACCTCCAACCACTCTCGATCTTCGGCCAGATATATCTCCTCGAACCCCAGATCGTCAAAGGCCTCTGACCAGCGGCGCAAATCCACTCTTTCCTCCTGCTCCTGCATCCGCAACTGGGCGACAAAGGCAAAGCGATTGAGGGCGAAGGTCAACGTGGTGACTTTGCCACCCCGCAAATCCACTTCCAATTGCTGGGTCTGTCCCCCGTAGCGCAACTCGACCCAGTGGGGACCCGCCGGCAAATTGTGGAAGAGCAGTCCCTGATAGCCGCGCTTGAACAATTCGAGCGAGTAGCGCCCGTCGAGCCGAATGGTGAGATCGCCCAGCACCTCGCTGCCGATGGGGGCCTGGACCAGGGCCAGCGAAGCATCTAGCTCGGCGAAGAGCTCTTCGGTGTCTATATCGTAGGACGCCGTGCCGCGTTCCCATTGTGGCTCCTGCAGCGCGACTTCGGGCTTTTGGCTCTGCATCCAGGCGGGGGGCGGCAACTTGGGGGTCATACCCCCATCCCGGATGAGTGCGTAGACCACGACATTGGTCCCCGCCATCAGCGAATAGGTCACCGGCTCGGTGCCGTCGCTGTCGGCGGCGAAACTGGCCATCCAATTCTGCTGCAAACCCAGGTCGCTGAGCACGGCCACCAGGTCGCCGTCGTATTCGACGCCCCACAGACCCTGCCGCGGCGGCACCGCCGCCTCGCCGGCATCGATGGTCCCGGGGTTGAAATTGGTCGCCTGCTGCGCGGCGAGGAGATCCTCCCGGTTCTGCGTCGGATAATACCAGGTCGGATTGGATCCCACCTTGGCGACGCGGGTCTTGTCCTCGCCGGGAAAACCGCCGCCAAACTCGTAAAAGGAGTGATAGATCGGATGCGCAGTCGAGATCGGCGCCAGAATCGCCTCGGAACCCAGGATCGCGCGCAGATGCCCGGCCATCTCGCGCAAATAGCGGTTGTCGCCCTCGATAAAGAGAAAACCCCCCTCGCGCAAATAGCGACCCAATAGCGCCTTCTCCTCCAGGCTGAACATCGTCAGCACCTCGTCGCGATAGGCGATCAGACCGCCGCCCTGGAAGAGAAAGTGGACGGGGTCTTTGAGCAGGTTTTCCGAGAGGAAATACTCGTAGGTCTCATCCCGGACCCGCGCCAATAGCCGGGTATAATCGCGCATGTACCGACTCATCGCGTCGAGCGCGCCGCGCCCGGAACCCGCCCCGTAGACCCTCAGTTGGGTAAAGTTGATATAGCCGGCCAGATCGCGGCGGCTGGCCGGGTCGCGAATGACGGCGGCGTGGTCCTTGTTGGCCCGGGCCAGATCCACCATCCGCAACAGATCCATCGAGGCGATGCCCAGGCTATCGGCCAGACCCAGCGCCGAGGGCGAGATCATCTTCTCGCGCTCGAGGATCGGCACCTCTTCCTTGGCGCCGCTGCCGATCGCGCGCAGGGCCAGCGGCGCCTCCTGGGTCTCTATTTCGGGCACCGTCGCCTCGAGCCGGAGATCCTGTTCGCGGATTTCCGCGGCTTGCTGCTCGGTCTGCAGATACTCCATTTCCACCCTGGGCGCATCCGCATCCCGTTTGGGCAAGGCGCTGAGACGACGGGGCTTGAACTGAGGTGGAATATGGGCGATGCGAGCGCGGAAGGACTCCGCATCCAGCCCGTCCAGCCACAAATCGCGGGTCAGATAGAGCCCGCCCAGATGCAAGAGCACCGAAAGCAGCAAGCATGTCCAGATGACTCTATCCTTCAGCACGAAAACCGTCTTTCTCACCACGGCGCATCTCGCGCGAGACGGCCGCATCCTTGCTATCATCTAACTATTGCACTGCGGATAAGTTCCACCCAATAGGTGCATCGACGCCGCAAAAAGATAGCGATTTTGCTCCCTTTAACCCAAACGCCATAAATAGCTGTGACAAAATGTCTTTTTTGCTTAGAGAACGCGGGCTTATTATCTTTTTACGACCGTCTGGCCAATGAATGTTTGTAATACCATCAGGATAAAGGAATTATCCCAGCCATGAGCGATAGCGAAGAGCTGAGAACTGAAGTGCGCGAGTGGCTCGAGTCCTTCGACTACGTTCTGGCCAATAGATCGCCCGAACAAATTCACTATCTATTACAGCAGCTCCAGACCCGCGCCGCCGAGGTCGGCGTCGTCCTGCCCTTCAACGCCAATACGCCCTATGTCAACACCATCGGTCGCGAGCAACAACCCCCCTACCCGGGCAGTCGCGAAATCGAGCGTCGGATAAAAAGTATAGTGCGCTGGAACGCCATGGCGATGGTCGTCCGCGCCAATCGCGACAAATCCGAGCCCGGTGGCCATATCTCGACCTACGCCTCTTCGGCGACGCTCTACGAGGTCGGCTATCACCACTTCTTCCGCGCCCCCCAAAACGGGCATCCCGGCGACCAGATCTACTTCCAGGGGCACGCCGCCCCCGGCATCTACGCCCGCGCCTTCGTCGAGGGCCGCCTGAGCGAGCGCCAGTTGGAAAACTTCCGCCGCGAATTGCAGGAGGGCGGTGGTCTCTCCTCCTATCCGCATCCCTGGCTGATGCCCGATTTCTGGCAATTTCCCACCGTGTCGATGGGCCTGGGTCCGATCCTGTCGATCTACCAGGCGCGCTTTAACCGCTATCTCGAAGACCGCGGTCTAAAACCCGCCGACGACGGCAAGGTCTGGGCCTTCCTCGGCGATGGCGAATGCGACGAGCCCGAGACCCTCGGCGCCATCACCCTGGCCTCGCGCGAACGCCTCGACAACCTGATCTGGGTCATCAACTGCAACTTGCAGCGCCTCGACGGCCCGGTGCGGGGCAATGGCAAGATCATCCAGGAGCTCGAAGCCGCCTTCCGCGGCGCGGGCTGGAATGTCATCAAGGTAATTTGGGGCGACGACTGGGATCCGATTTTAGCCAAGGACCACGACGGCCTCATGGCGCGGCGCATGAACGAAATCGTCGATGGCCAATTCCAAAAATATTCGGTCTCGGACGGCAGCTATATCCGCCAGGACTTCTTCGGCAGCGACCCGCGATTGATCGAGATGGTCACAGACTACTCGGATGAACAACTGCAGAAAATGCGCCGGGGCGGCCACGACCCCGAAAAAGTCTACGCCGCCTATCAGCAGGCCGTCAACCACCAGGGCGCCCCCACCGTCGTCCTGGCCAAGACCATCAAGGGCTACGGCATGGGCGAGGCCGGCGAGGGCAAAAATATCACCCACCAGCAGAAAAAGCTCAACGAAGACGAGATCCGCCTCTTCCGCACCCGCTTCGGCATTCCCGTCTCCGACGCCGAGATCGCCGCAACCCCCTTCTACCGCCCCGCCGATGACAGCCCCGAAATGCAGTATATCCGCGAGCGGCGAAAAAGCCTGGGCGGCCACGTACCGGCGCGGCGGGTGACGGCGACCCCACTGAAAATGCCGGCGGAAACCATCTGGGACGAGTTCGCACAGAGCTCGGGCGAGCGCAAATTCGCCACCACCATGGCCTTTGTCGCCATCTTGCGCAAATTGCTCCAGGACAGGGAAATCGGCCAGCTCATCGTGCCGATCATTCCCGATGAGTCGCGGACTTTCGGCATGGATCCGCTCTTCCGCCAATTCGGCATCTACTCGCATATCGGCCAGCTCTACGAACCGGTCGACCGCGATGTCATCGCCTATTACAAAGAGGCCCAAGACGGCCAGATGATCGAAGAGGGCATCACCGAGGCGGGTTCGATGTCTTCGTTTATCGCCGCCGGTTCGGCCTACGCCACCCACGGCATCAACACCATCCCCTTCTTCATCTACTATTCGATGTTCGGCATGCAGCGCATCGGCGATCTGGTCTGGCTGGCCGGCGATATGCGGGTCAAGGGCTTTATGGTCGGCGGCACCGCGGGGCGCACCACACTCAATGGCGAGGGCCTGCAGCACGAGGACGGGCACAGTCATTTGCTGGCCTATCCGGTGCCCAATCTCGAAGCCTACGACCCGGCCTTCGGCTACGAGATCGCCGTTATCATCCGCGAAGGCATCCGCCGCATGTACGTCGAGCAGGAAGACGTCTTCTACTACCTGACGATGGAGAACGATCCCTACCGAATGCCGGCGATGCCCGCGGGCGTCGAAGAGGGCATCCTCAAGGGCATGTACAAATTCCGGGCCTCGACCAAGAAGCGCACCAAGCTCAAGGCCCACCTCTTCGGCAGCGGCGCCATCATCAACAGCGCCCTCGACGCGCAAAAGATCCTCGAGGAAAACTACAAGGTCAGCACCGACGTCTGGAGCATTACCAGCTACAAGGCCCTGCACCGCGACTGTCTCGACACCGAGCGCTGGAATCGCATGCACCCCGGCGGAAAAATCCGCCTCAGCTATGTCGAACAATGTCTCGAAAGCGAACGCGGCGTCTACGTCATGGCCTCCGACTACGTCAAGGCCCTGCCCGAATCCATCGCCCGCTGGTTCCCCAACCCACCCATCGCCCTGGGCACCGATGGCTTTGGGCGCAGCGAGAGCCGCGAAGCCCTGCGCGACCACTTCGAAGTCGATGCCCGCTTTATCGCCCTGGGGGCTTTGAGCGCTCTGGCGCGCGAAGGGCAGATCGAATGCGAGGTGGTCAAAAAGGCGATGGAGGATCTCGAGATCGATCCCGACAAGAACGATCCGGCCTATCTCTGAGCAATCCCGGCTTTGCACCGACTGCCATTAACTGCAGACCAGCACTTGAAAGACTGACAAGCTATGTCGACTGAATTTACCCTGCCCGATTTGGGCGAAAATATCGCCAGCGGGGACGTCGTCAACGTGCTCGTCGCCATTGGCGAGACCCTCGTCGAAGACCAGCCCGTCATCGAAATCGAAACCGACAAAGCCGTCATCGAGGTCCCCTCCTCCATCGCCGGCACCATCACCGAGATCCTCATTCAGCCGGGCGAGACCCTCGCCATCGGACAGGCCATCCTCAAAGTCGCAGCCAGCGCGGCGCCCGCCGAAAAAACAGCGGCTGCAAAACCTGCACCCGCCACCGCGGCGCCCAAAGTAGCCGCGCCCGCGCCAACACCTGTCGCAGCAGCCGCAGAGCCCGTCGAATTCGCCCTACCCGATTTGGGCGAAAATATCGAAAGCGGAGACGTCGTCAACGTGCTCGTCGCCATTGGCGAGACCCTCGTCGAAGACCAGCCCGTCATCGAGCTCGAAACCGACAAGGCCGTCATCGAGGTCCCCTCCTCCATCACCGGCACCATCACCGAGATCCTCATCCAGCCGGGCGAGACCCTCGCCATCGGACAGGCCATCCTCAAAGTCGCAGCCAGCGCGGCGTCCAAAGCAGCCGCGCCGACCGCGCAGTCAGCGCCTACCACCACTGTGCCCAAAGCAGCGGCACCCGTACCCGCAAAACCTGCCGCGCCGACATCCGCGCCCGCACCAACGCCCACCAAGCTGGTCCCGGCCGCCCCTTCGACGCGGCGTCTAGCCCGCGAGATCGGCGTCGATATCACCCAGGTCCAGGGCACCGGCCCCGGAAGCCGCATTTTAATTGACGACGTCAAAGCCCATTCAAAAAAACTGCACCAGTCCCGCACCGCTGCGCCGGCTGCCGCGCCAGGAGTGCCGCTGCCCGACTTCAGCCAGTGGGGCGAGATCACCCGCGAACCGATGAGCAAGGTGCGCCAGATAACCGCCGCACGCCTCGCCCAGGCCTGGGCGACGATACCAATGGTCACCCAGTTCGACAAAAGCGACACCACCGATCTGGACAAGTGGCGCAAGGAGCACGGCAAAAAGGCCGAGGCCTTAGGCGGCAAGCTGACGCCGACCGCAATCCTCATCAAGATCCTCGGCGCCGCCCTCAAGGCCTTCCCGCAATTCAACGCCAGCATCGACATGGCCAATCAGGAGATCATCTACAAGCAGTACTGCAATATCGGCATCGCCGTCGACACCCCGCATGGGCTATTGGTGCCGGTGGTCCGCGATGTAGATACGAAAAATATTATCGAGATCTCAGTTGAGCTGACCGCGATGGCGCAGAAGACCCGCGACCGCAAAATAGGCCCCACCGACATGGCCGGCGGCTCGATGACCATCAGCAATGTCGGCGCAATGGGCGGTACCGCCTTTACGCCCATTGTCAATCCCCCCGAAGTGGCGATCCTGGGGGTCGCGCGCTCCAGCGTCGAACCCACCTATGTCGATGGCGAACTCCAGCCGCGCACCATCATGCCGCTATCGCTCTCCTACGATCACCGGCTGATCGACGGCGCCGATGGCGCGCGCTTCTTGCGCTGGATCTGCACGGCGCTGGAAAATCCCTTCGTCGTCCTGCTGGAAGGCTGAAGCTGCCATGACACAAGTCGCAGTGATCGGCGGTGGCCCGGGTGGCTATGTCGCCGCCTTCAAGGCCGCCGACCTCGGCCTGGACGTCACCCTGGTCGACGAGGAAGCCAATCCGGGCGGCGTCTGCCTCTACCGCGGCTGCATCCCCTCCAAGGCCCTATTGCACATCGCCAAGCTGCTCAACGAAGCCAGAGCAGCCGAGAAGTGGGGCGTCAAATTCGCCGCACCCGAGCTCGACCTCGACCGGCTGCGCGGCTGGAAGGACGAGGTCGTTGCCAAGATGACCGGGGGCTTGGGCCAGCTGGTCAAGGCCCGCAAGCTCGCGCATATCCAGGGCCGCGCCCGCTTCCTCGACGCCCACACCTTGCACATCGACAAAGCCGACGGCAGCGAAGATCAGCTGCAGTTCGAACACGCCATCCTCGCCACCGGCTCGCGCCCGGCCGTGCCCGGCGTCTTCCGCATCGACACCGACCGCATTGTCGACTCGACCGGGGCACTCGAACTCAGCTCTATCCCCGCCTCGATGCTGGTCGTCGGCGGCGGTATCATCGGCATGGAGCTGGGCCAGGTCTACGCGGCGTTGGGCACCCGGGTCTCAGTCGTCGAGATGCTCCCGGGGCTGATCCCCCCCGCCGACCGCGACCTGGTCAAACCGCTGCAAAGCAAGGCCGCCGAGCGCTTTGACGAAATCATGCTCAACACCCAGGTGACGAGCGTTGAGGAAAGCGCCGATGGCCTCATCGTCCAACTGCAAGACTCCGATGGCGAAACCCAATCCAAGACCTACGACAAAATCCTGCTCTCCGTCGGCCGCGTCCCCAATAGCGAGGACATCGGCCTGGAGCACACCGCCATCGCCCGCGACGAGCACAACTACGTCCAGGTCGACGGCCAAATGCGCAGCGCCGAAGCCTCGATCTTCGCCATCGGCGATCTCGTCGGTGCCGCGCTGGCCCACACCGCTTCGCACCAGGGGGCGCTGGCCGCTGAGATCATCGCCGGCCACGACAAATTGGCCTTCGAACCCAATGCCATACCCAGCGTCGTCTACACCGACCCGGAAATCGCCTGGTGCGGCCTCACCGAAGCAGAGGCCAAAAGGGCAGGTCGGCAGGTCAAAGTCGCGCGCTTCCCCTGGGCCGCCTCCGGTCGCGCCACCACCCAGGACGCCAACGACGGGCTAACCAAGCTGCTCATCGACCCCGCTACCGACCGAATCCTGGGCGTCGGCATCGCCGGTAGCGGCGCCGGCGAACTGATCGCCGAGGGCGTGCTGGCGGTGGAAATGGCCGCATTGGCTTCCGATATCCAATTGGCGATCCACCCCCATCCGACGCTTTCCGAAACGTTGATGGAAGCAGCTGAAGTCTACTACGGCCAGAGCCCGCACCTCTACTCGCCCAGGCGCGGCTAAACCATTCCCTACGCGGTAAAGTTTTCTCAAACAATGGCTCCAGGGGAAATTATTTCCATTTTCTCCCATGACCATATGACCCGGTAAAGTTATAAATAACAACAAATTATAAATAACAACAACCAAGGTATGGAATTTGCGTTTAACGCCCGTATACCCCTTGGAGCAAATGCGCGCAACATGAACACTTCTCCTCTCTCGAATCAATTTGGGCCGCAGCTACAGAAGCTGGATCGGGAAATTCAGGACAGCCTCAGCGAGGTGCGCCGCCATATCCAAGAGCTCGAGCAGGCCGAAAAAACCGCGGAGAATAAGACCCACTTCGCCGACCTGCTCAAAGAATCGCTCGACGAGTAAGACCCTCTCCGCCCTCCCCAATCGCCCATTAATACAGAGTGCCGAGATTTTCCACTTGGCTCTTGACGATCCTCTAGCGTATTTTTGTCTTTTGATATAGGTAGACCCTTTTTCTGACCTTAGGCCCCAAAGATCAATGACCGACCAGGCTAAATTAGCGTGGAAAACGCTGGGTCTGAGCCTGCTGGTACTGCTGCCTTTTGCGGCCCATCTCTATTTTTCTGAGGTCGTCGAGTACCGCGCTCCGGCCGTCGGCGCAATAGCTGAGCTCATCGCCCAGGAGCACTATGCCCCGGCCTATCGCCAGCTATTGCAGCTCGATCTGCGCGAGCGGCCCGCTGCAGACCGGGTGCGCATCGAACTCCAGCGGGCCATCTGCGAGCGCCAGCTCAAAAAACCCGACCGCGCCTACGCCCGGCTGCACGACTTGCCCGGCAACCTGCCGCTTTTGGACGATTACCGCTATTTTTGGATGGCCCGTTCGCTGGAAGATATGGGCGAAAAGCGCGGGGCCACCGCCGCCTACGAGGACTTGCTGTTCACCTCGGAAAATCCGATCCTGCAGCACTCGGCCCGGCTGCACCTAGCCACGCTCTACCGGGCCGAGGATCAACCCGCCAAAGCGCTGGCGCTCTACGAGGAACAACTCGCGCAAAGCCCCGATCAGGCACCGCAGTTGCTCTACTTCCTGGCCGCGACCAGCACCGAGCAAAAAGATGCGCAAGGGGCGCAAAAATGGCGGCTGAAACTCCTCGAAGGCCACCCCAAATCGCGCCAGGCCCTCAAGATCCTATCCGCGCTACCCCGATCGCCCAATGCCCCCACGGCCTATGCCGCCGCCCGCGTCCGCTTCAGCCACGAACAATTCGACCGGGCCGTCAAAGGCTTTGAGCGCTTTACCCGCGCCCATCCCCGCGACCAGCGCGTTGCCGAAGCCCGCTTTATGCTCGCTCGGTCCTATCTGGCCGCGGGCAACTACGCCGCGGCGAAAAAGATTTTCGGGGAGGTCTACGATAAATACGGCCGCCCGTCGGCCCTCTACCGCATCGGCGGCATCCTGGTGCGCCGCAACAAGGAAGACGAGGCCATCGCCACCTACGAGCGCTTCGCCAAGCACTTTCCCCAACACGCCCTCGCCGATGACGCCCTGTGGCAGGTGGCCAAGGCCCTAGAGCGCAACAACCACTTCGACCGAGCCGAGCAATTCTACCGCCGCCTGGCCGAGGACTATCCCGAGAGCAAATACCGCGACGAGGCGGGCTGGAGCATCGGCTTTACCTACTACTGCCGCGAAGAATACTACAAGGCACTGGTAGTCTTCAAGCGGCTGAGCAGACTGGCGCGCGAGCCACATATCGTCGACCAGTGTCTCTACTGGGCGGGCAAGAGCGCCGCCCAGTTGGGCGAGGAAGAGCAATCGGTCGCGCTCTACCGCCGGGCCGCCGCCGGCTTCCCGCGCTCCTACTACTCGGCCCGCGCCGTCAAACTCGGCCACCTCGACCAGGTCCAGCTCAAAGGGCGTCCCATGGCGATCATGCGCCCCCGCCCCGAGGACGAGGCCCGGCTCAAGGGCGTGGACTATCTGCAGCGCGCCGAGGCGCTCTACGCATTGGGGTTGCGGCAATTATCCGGGGCCGAGATGCAACGAGCCACCCGCGCCAACAAGGGCAACAGGACCGCACTGAAGATCATCCGCGACCGCTACGAAGTCCTGGGCTTTCTCGACCGGGCCCTGCGGCTGTCGATGCGCATCTTTGTCGACGGCCAGGAGCCCGACGAATTGCCGCGAATCTACCCCGACTACTACTGGGATCAGATCGTCGTCGCCGCCGCCGAAGCCGAAGTCGATCCCTTCCTGGTCCTCTCGGTAATCCGCCAGGAGAGCACCTTCAACCAAGGCGCGGTGTCTCGGGCCGGGGCGATGGGCCTGATGCAGATCATGCCCCACACCGGGCACACTCTGGCCGACAGCCTCGGGATACACCGCTTTGAGCGCCATTCGCTCTTCGACCCGGCCGTCTCGATCCGCCTGGGCAGCTATTTCCTCGGGGACCAGGTGCGCCAATTTACCGCAGGACCGGCCGCTGCAATGGGCTTCGAACTGGGCCTGGCCGCCTACAATGCCGGCCCCCACAACGCCCGCAAGTGGCTCGAGCGCTTCCCCTACGAGGACATCGACGCCTTTGTCGAGCGAATTCCCTATAAGGAAACCCGCCTCTACGTCAAGTTGGTCCTCAAAAACTACGCCATCTACAAGGCCCTATCTAATGACGCCTGAATCAGATTCGAATGGGGAGAAGAAGGGCAAGCTGATCGAAGATCTCTTCATCCTGCTCTGCATCATCAGCCTCTGGCCCGTGGTGTTGGGCTGGACCGAAGCGATCTACCAATATCTGCTCTATCTGGCCCTGGCAGGCCTGGTCTTTATCTTCTACCGGCGCACCCGCCGCTTTCACCAGGCCCGCGACGACCTGCGCGATGCCAACGAGGGTCCGCAAATAGAATCCGTCCCGGACCGCGAGGGCGAAGACCGCTAGTGCTGGTGCTGCCCCAAGCGCTCCAGCACCAGCACCAATACCGCCCCGCCACAATCAACCCGAAGCTCAACCAGACTTCGCCGCCAAATTTCTGCGGCCAGACGCATTCGTCGCGCAACACCCGCACCTTGCTGCCGATCACCTTCTCCTCCAGCACGTGGCGAAACGGCCAGACCTTGCGCAGCGGCCCCAGCATCAGGCCGACCAGCAAGGCCATCGTTTCGGCGTGAAAGCGCGCCAGCAGGCATTTGAGTAGCCGCGAGAATCCCCGCAGGCCGCTAATCGCCCCCAGACCGAAGAAGGCAATAAATTCCTTGGCATTGCTCTTTTTGGTCCCATAGCTTGTGTTAAATTGCCGTTAAGGTACAAATAACAAAGGCATAGAGATGAAAAATAAGACTTCAAAAACCAATAAAATGCTTTATCAAGTTGGAACAATAAATTCCTTACTGGCTGGTGTATATGAAGGGGATGTATTTTTTGAAGATTTAGCTAATTATGGTGATTTTGGATTGGGAACTTTTGACGCAGTCAATGGCGAGATGATCGCATTAGATGATGATTACTATAGAATAGATGCAAATGGTAATGCACATCCTACTGTGATTGCTAGTTGATATTAGTGGTCATCACGGCGACGAGTGTGGCATGGACTTTCAAGTCGAGC
>JAYYUU010000152.1:0-9617 GCA_036343835.1 Candidatus Latescibacterota bacterium
CAACTACCTATCTTTTGCCTGAATAGGAAGGAAGGGAAGCGTATCGACTGATTTATCCTCTATTACATTGTGAGCTATCTGCGTATCTAAAGACCCTTAAACCGCAGGAAGTGCTATGAGAACGGACCAGGACACTGCCCAATTGGAACGCATTGCAATGGCTTATAGACGTCTTGCAAATGCCATGATTCTCAGTACTTTACGCGAAATATCTAAGATGGATGAGGTCGAGGAAATCCCAGATGATACCCCGGAGATGGCCTTTGTCGAAAGCCAGAGGATCAATCCGTGGTGCGAACTGGCTGGCCTCGAACCCGAAGTCGTGCGGAGGGCCGCCAAGCGGCTGATTGAGGAACGACCTTTCTAAGCGACGAGTAAAGACACAAACCCCCTTCGGGACGAAGAATCCCGGGGGGGTTTTTGTGTTTGAGCCCTAGCGGCGGGCGCTCAAGTTGGCGCGCTGGGCGTAGTCGAGGAGACCGCGGACCACTTTTTCGGCGTCGCGGTGGCGCAACTGCTCAAAACGCAGGGCCCAAACGTGGTCGCGGTAGGCCATATTGCGCAGTTCGATAAGGACTTTGACGTCGGCCGGGTTGTTGCGCAAGACGCCTAGGCCCTGGCCGCGGATACGGGCGCCAGCCCCCAGCGCGGGGAGCAGGGCCTGGGCGAATTGACGCGAGGCGCGGTCGAGGCGCCGGCCGTTTTGGCTTTCGTAGAAGAGGACCAGCGGCGCTTCCGGGGCTTTGGCGTCAATATCGGCGTGGAAGGAGAGAAAGACGCGCCGGCCCGAGGAGGCCTTTTTGAAGACCTCGCGGGCGATGTGCACCCGGGTCGAGAGATTGCCACCGCGCGGCCAGTCGCTGCGCTTATTGGTTTGGTTGTGGGCAGCCGAGTTGTAGACTTCGTTCTTTTCGTTGACAAAGGTCAGGGTCGGCCGCGCGTTGTGGCGGATCAGGTGGTTGGGGCTGAGCAGGGTCATGGTGGCACTGGCCCCGTGCAAGCGCAATAGCACGTAGACCCGCAGCGCAATGTCGAAGACGTATTCGTCCTCGACGACGTAGAGCTTGTTGCCATTGCCATCGAGAGTGGGGACGACGGCACCTGGATCGAGGCCGCCGTGGCCCGGGTCGAGGACGATATGCCAGCCCTCCAGGCGGTCGCTCAGCCGCCCCAGGCTGGCGACTTTGCGCTCGAAGTCCTGCCACAGCCGCGCGGCCTGGCGATAGGTCCGACGCGGCGAGTGCGGATGGCCTTCGTAGTAGGTCTTGCTCAACTGGTGCGCGTTGCGGGGGCGGGTGTAGTAGTAGGGGCCATTGCCGAGGGCGATCTTGGGGGCGCGGTCGATCTGGAGGGCGTCCCAATCGATCTCGGAGAGCTCCAGCCAGCGCATCGGCCGCACCTTGAGTTGGTCGCCGGGGTGGATGACGGTGCCCTGCATTTTATTAATGCGGGTGATCTCGGCGATGCTCATCTGGTGCAGGCGGGCGATTTGCCCGAGATAGTCGCCCGGCTTGACGGCATAGGTGGCCAGCCGCGGTTTCGGTGCACCGCTGAGTTTGAGCTCCTGACCGGGATAGATGCGATTCGAACCGAGGCCGTTGAGCTCTTTGAGCAGGTCGATGCCAACGCCGTAGGCGCGGGCGATTTCCCATAGCGCATCACCGCGCTCGACGATGTGGACGGCGCTTGAGACGTCCTTGAGGCGGAGCTTCTGCCCGGCGAAGATCCGGTCGCCCTCGATGCCATTGAGGTGGCGCAACTCGACGATTTCGACGCGGTAGCGGAGGGCGATGGCGGAGAGGGTCTCGCCCGCCTGCACCACGTGGATGCCCTCTTCGCGCGGCGAGGGGCGCAGGCGCAGTTTTTGTCCGGGTTGGATGGTGTCGGTTTTGAGTTGGTTAAGCTGGCGCAAAAGCCCTAGCCCGACGTCGAAGCGGATCGCGATTTGCGATAAATTGTCGCCGGGGCGCACGGTGTATTCGCGCGGCTCTGCATCGCGGGATGAAGCTGATTTTGCTGTGGCGACGGTCAGTTTTTGTCCGGGCTGGATGATATCGCCTTTAAGCTGGTTGAGGGTCTTGAGCCGGGTCAGTTTTAGGCCGTAGGCGACGGCGATTTGCGACAGGGTCTCGCTTGGTTGGACAGTGTGGACTAACCCGGTTGGCGGGTTTTTCTCCACCCGCGCTTGCTGTTGCACCGGCGTCGCTGCGGTGTGCAGACGGAGTTTCTGTCCGGGTTGAATGGTATCGTCTTTGAGTTGATTGAGCGTCTTGAGCCGGCGGATGGGGGCGGAGAAGCGCGCGGCGATTCGCGAGAGATTGTCGCCGGGGCGGACGACGTACCAATCGCCCGGTTGCGCCGGTGCCCAGATTTGCAGGCGCTGATCGCGGCGGATCGCATCGTCCTTGAGTTTGTTCCAGCGATAGACTTGTGCCAGGGGAACGCGATAGCGCGCGGCAATGCCGGAGAGAGTATCCCCCCGTTTGACCACGTGGGCGAGCGGGTTCTTGCGCTGGGCTGCGTCGAGTGCGCAGACGCAAAGCAAGACCGTCGCCAGGATGTAAACCGGGCGCAACATACGGTATTTGGCATTGGTGATAGGGAAGGGATGGGGTTCCGTAAGTATAATATTATTATGGCTGTAGCGCAAAGAGGACTTGCTGGCATTAGGTGGAGGACCTATACTTCGCAACATGAGTGAAGCCCTGCGCCATATGCCCTCGGTCGATCAGGTACTCAAGCAGGTCGACGACCTATTACACGACCATAGCCATGTCTATGTCGTGGCGCGGGTGCGCCGGGTCGTCGAGGCCTTGCGGCAACAGGTGCAGAGCGCAACGACCGTGGTGGCGCGGGCCGAGTTGCTCGCGCGGGCCGAGCGGGAGGTGCGCCACTGTATCGAGCGGGAAGCCGAACCGAGTCTGCGCCGGGTCGTCAATGCCACTGGGGTGGTGCTGCACACGGGTTTGGGCCGGGCGCCTCTGCCCCAAGTGGCGCGGGAAGCGGTAGAGCGGGTGGCCACGGGTTATTGCAATTTGGAATTCGAGTTGGAAACGGGTAAGCGCGGAGAGCGGGTCGCCCACGTGGAGGAATTGATCTGCGAGGTGGCTGGCGCGGAAGCAGCGGCGGTGGTCAACAACAACGCGGCGGCGGTGCTGCTATTGCTCGACACGCTGGCGCGGGGGCGCGAGGTGGTCGTTTCGCGGGGGCAGCAGGTCGAAATCGGCGGCTCGTTCCGCATGCCCGATATTATCGCTGCTAGTGGGGCGCAATTGCGCGAAGTCGGCACTACCAACCGCACCCATCTGCGCGATTACGAGGCCGCCGTCGGTCCAGAGACCGGCGCGATACTGGTGGTGCATCCAAGCAACTATAAAGTCCAGGGCTTTACGGCCGAGGTGTCGTTGGAGGATCTGGCCGCGCTGGGTCGGCGAGCGGGCGTGCCGCTGGTCTACGATTTGGGTGGGGGGGTACTCGTCGATCTGGCAGAATGGGGTTTGCCGCCGGAGCCGGTGGTGGCCGATGCGCTTGGGGCGGGGGCCGATCTGGTCAGCTTTAGCGGCGACAAGGTGTTGGGCGGGCCACAGGCCGGGATCATCGCCGGGCGCCGGGATCTGGTCGAGCAGGTGCGCGCGAATTCACTGATGCGCGCGCTGCGCTGCGACAAGCTGGTCTATGCGGCGCTGGCCGCCGCGTTGGGGCTCTATCGCTTGCCGCCTGCACAACTCGCGCGGGCGCTGCCGACGCTGGCGATGATGGGCGCGGGGGTCGCCGAGTTGGAGGCGCGGGCGCAAAGGCTTGTTGAGCTGGTGTCCGACGAGGTCCGGCGCGCATTGGGTATGGGGGTGGTCGAGTCGTCTGCCCAGGCGGGTAGCGGGGCGTTGCCGCTGGCCGAAATACCCAGCCGGGCGGTGGCGCTCCAGCCGGTCGCCGTGGGGGTCGAGACCTTGGCGCGGGGGTTGCGGCAAGCGGGGGTCGTGGGTCGGATCGTCCAGGAGCGCTTATTGCTGGATATGCGCACGGTGCGCGACGGGGAGGTGGAGTGGGTCGCGCGGGTGCTTGCTGAGGTGGTGGGGCGATGAGGGCCGGGTTGATCCTGGTGGTCTTGTTAGTGGGCTGTGGCGGTGGACAGTCGTCGCCAACCGAATCCATGGGGGAAGAGCCGTCTGTGGCCAGCGCAGGGACCGTATTCGTCGCCAATCGCACGGCGTATGCAATCGAAGTCGCCTATCTCAATGAAGTAGACGCGCAAGCACCGCGGATTGTGCGCACCCGGGTGCCGCCCGGCGAGCGGGTGGAGGTCTCGGACGCAGTATTGCCGGCGGGACTCGAAGTGGAATTCGACCTGGTGTTGATTCCGCCGATGGGGGACGGGATCCGGGTGCGGCGCAAGAGGCAGGTCGCCATCGACGGCGATCTGGTTTTGGGCGTGCGCCTGCTAGACGAATCCGACCCCTTCAGCGTCGAGATCGCGGTCGAAAACTAGACGAACTGGTCGTCGGAGACCCCGCGGATGATATTGACCTGGCCCTGCTCCTCGAGTTGGCGCACCTTCTGCACCACGCGTAACTGGACATCCTCGACCTCGGAGAGGCGCATCGGTCCGAGGAATTCCATTTCCTCTTCTATAAAGTCGCGCACCCGGTCGGACATATTGCTGAGGATCTTGTCCTTGACCTCTGCGCTGGCGGTCTTGAGCGCGACGACCAGATCCTTCTGCTCGACTTCGCGCAACACGACCTGGATCTCGCGGTCGGTCAGCATATCGATATCGTTGAATACGAACATCATATTGCGCACGGTTTCGGCGACTTCCGGGTCCTGGGAATCGAGTTTTTCCAACACGTTCTTTTCGATGGTAACGCCGGTCAGGTTGAGCATGTCGGCGACGATCTTGGGTCCACCCACGTCCTTGTGACCGCCGAGGATCTCGCGGAGATTGGTTTCGAGGATCTCCTCGATCTGCTTGAGTACTGAGGGCGTGATATTGTCGAGGGTCGCAATGCGATAGGAGACTTCGGCCTGGACGGCTTCGGGCAATTGCGAGATGATGCCGGCCGCCTGCACTGCTTCGAGTTGCGAGAGGATCAGGGCGATGGTCTGGGGGTGTTCGTGGCTGATAAAGGGGGCGATCTGCTCGGGGGCCACGTTTTTGAGCATGTAGAAGCCGGAGTTGGTGTTGCTATTGACGCGGTCAAGGATTTCCTGGGCGCGGTGGGGGCCGACGGCGTGCTCCAGCGCCTGGCGGGCGAAGTCGGTGCCGCCCTGCGAGATCCATTCGCCGGCCAAAAGGTGCTGCTCGAACTCCTCGAGAATTCGGTCCTGGATCGCCGTGGGCAGATTTTTGAGCTCGGTGATGATCTGGGTCATCTCCTCGATCTCAAAGTCGGCCAGGTATTTCATGATCTCGCCGGCGGCTTCCTCGCCGAGGGCGACCATCAAAATGGCGGCCTTCTCGTACGGGCTTAGCTCTTCTTCCTCAAATTGGTCTCTTTTAGTTGTTTCGGTCATGGTAACTCTTTCCGCAAAGTGCGCACCGGAGGGGAAAAGAATGTCCCCAATTGTGGTGGGTGATATTTGTCGTAATACTTATAAATGTTTATAAATAGTATTCTTATGTATTGTATAGGCCAAGGTTTCCACGTGGCCCATACCCGGATAAACGCAAAATAGAGGCCAGGGTGTTTTCCCCTCTTTTTTCTCTTGCGTTATCGCGGGATAGATTTTATCTTTAAGACCGTATAAAATCAGTATCTTCCCTTTATTTTTTCCCCTCTCAAATCACCCCCCTTTGAGGCGAAGTCTCTATGGGTCCGGATACCTATGCCGTGGCGCAGGCAGAGCAATTGCTGTCTCTGCCCGCGCCGCCACAGACGGAAATTCAGCGCGAACTCCTCGCCGAGTTCTTGCGCAATCCTTTTCTGGACGATGATATACAGGGGCTCGCCGTGCGCACGGGGCGACGGCGGGCGGACTTATTGACAGGGCTCGAAGCGCTGGTAGAAGCCGGTCTGCTCCAGGACGCGGGGCGGCGGGGCTTTATGCTCGATCTCGAGCAGCTTGACCCCGAGATCGAATACGCCGATAAGATGCTGGTGCTGCCCGAGGTGGGCGAAGAGGTGGAGGAGGCCAAAGCCGACGAGTCCGCGCTGGCCGATGTGCTGCCCTTTGGGGTGGCGCTCTTGCGGCCGGAAGGGCCGCAGATTATGGCCAATGCGGCGATTGGACGCTTGTTGGAGCTGGAGGTCGAGACGCTCGATGCGGCAGCTTTTATCGCGCGTACGGGTTGCGATCCTGCGCTGATTTGCGCGGGAGAAGTCGCGACGACTTTCCCGCTGGAGGACAGCGGCCTAGAGGTGCAGGTGCATCCCTGCCAGTACGCCGGTGCGCCGGCGGTGTTGGTCGTGGTCCAGGACCAGAGCTTGCAGCGCGAAATCACCCAGGTCCACATCCAACTGCAGGAAGAGCTCTTTGCCGAACTGCGCGGCGAAGTGGCCGAGCCCCTGCAACTGATTCGCACCTATTTGGAGAATCCGGATGTGGCGGCCTTAGGCACGGCGCGCGCCGCGTTCGAACAAATAGAAATGTTTCTGCAATCCTTTCTGCTGCAGATCCGGTCCGAGGACTGATCGCGAGCAGCAATACCGCCTGAGAGGCCAAAAGAGCATGGTTTTGGATATACGCAATCTCCGTGAAGAAGCCGCTCCGGTTGCCGAGGTGCCTCCATCCGGTCCCGATCTGGACCAATTGTTGGAGCTAGCGACTAATGCGCGGCCGGGCGAGCAGGCCCGGGCAATCGGGCAGTTGCGGCTCTTGGTGCCCAGCGCGACGGGTTTGGAACGCCTGCTGGAGATCGTCGAGGACCCGAAAGACGGCCGGCGGCTACCGGCGATCCAGATGCTGGGCTATCACCGCCCCTGGCTAGCGTCGGCCAAGGCGATGCGCCGGATGGTGGGGCTGACCCACAAGGAGCGAGATCCCGACCTTGCTGCGGCATTGGTCTGGACGTTGCGCCAGTGCGACGAGGCGGCCGAATTTCTGGTCCGCGAGGAACGCGCGGTAGCCCGCGAGGCGGCGCTGGGAACGCCGATTAGTCGCCAGACCCTGGCGGCTATTACTGCGGCTTTGGCGGCGGGACTGCCGGCGGATATCGCGGCGGTGCTATTGAGCAAATTTCGCGGCATGCATCCTGCGCTGGTGCGCTACGTGGTCGATCTGCTGTTCGAATTACAGCCCGGCGACCATTTGCTGCGCAAGCTGCTGGCGGGTTTGCCACAATTGCCGCTATTCGAGCTCTTCGTCGAGGCGGGGCAGACCGCGCCGCGGGTGCTCGCCGAGGCCGAACAGGCCCGCATTTGGCAGCGGATGGCGCGGATCGCCGCCCAATTCCTCCAGGACGAGCCGTCGACCGAGCTGATGTGCCACTTGCTCAGCAAGAGCGGTGAGGACGAATCTTTCGCCCGGCGCCACGCCCGCTTTTTGCAGCGGACCATGCAGCGGACCGACTCGTCGTTGGGTGCCGATTTGATCGGTCATCTCGAGCGGTTGACCTTCCGCGCTTCCGAGGACAAGGTCGCGCGTCTGGCCCAGTTGCTGGTGGGGTTGAGCGAACAGCTCGACGGCGCGGCGGGCCATCGGGCGGCGTTGCTATTGGAAGATTGGAAGGGCCGCTCGGCCGCCCTCAAACTCAAGATCTATCACCTCGAACAGGGCATCAGTTAAACTCCGTCCCGGAGCGATCTCCCACGGGGCCGTGCGGGAAGGAATTCTCGGGCGGCCCTTTTTTATTTATGCGATCTCCACAGCAGGACCAAGGCCAGGGCGGCGAAGAGCAGGTTGGCGATCCAGGCACCCAGCCAGGGGGCCAAAAGCTGGTTCCAGCCCAGGGCCTGGCCGGCTTTGACACAACTGTAGTAGGCAAAGCAGAGCAGGATCCCCAAACCGAAGCTATTGGCCAGACCGGCGCGGCGGGCGTTGGCGCCCAGGGTGGCACCGAGGGCGATGATGATAAAACTGGTGAGGGGAAAGGCGATTTTCAGATGCAGGTCGACCCGCTGACGGGTGGCGTCCTCGCCATTGAGGGTGGCGCGTTCGATATAGCTGGCCAGCTCGGCATAGTCCATTTCTTCGGGGTCTTTTTGCTGGCGGGCAAAATCGACGGGGCGCAGCGAGAGACTCTTAAGGGCCAGAGTGTCAAAAGACGATGTCGCGATCGTCGCGTCTGCGGCAAAGCGGAAGTGGCGGCCGTCGAGCAGGACCCAGGTGTCACCGCGCCACTCCATGCGCCTGGCGACGATGCGCTCCTGTGGGGCGTGGTCCTGTAAGCGCTCCCACGATACTTCGTCGGCGCGTTGGCGCAGGGCGTCGTAGCTGCGGGCATAGATCAGTTGGTTGCCCTGGTCCTGGAGCAGGACCAGGCGGCGAGAGCCGTCGTTGCGGTGATAAGATTTGATCTGGTCGCTGATCTGATTGTACTGGTAGGTGGCGGTGGGGACCACTCGGTCGGTAAAGAAGAAAGCCCCAGCGGCGACGGCGAGTGCGCAGAGCAAGACGGGTGCGAGCAGGCGGTAGAGACCGATGCCGGAGGCCTTCATGGCGGTGATCTCGTTCTGGCGAGCCAGGCTGGTCAGGGCGAAGAGCGAGCCGAGTAGCGCGGCGATGGGCAGGGTCAGGATGAGCCAATAGGGGAGCCGGTAAATATAGTAGAGCAGGATCTGCCCGGGGCGGGCCTCAAAATCGATAAAGGTGTCGATATTCTCGGTGAGGTCGATGACCACCGCGATGAGCAGTAGGCCAATTATCGCTAGACCGAGACAGAGCAGGAAGCGGCGCGTCAGATAGAGGTCTAGGGTGCGCATCTCAGGTCTTCTTTGCGCGGTCGTAGGCGACCAGTCGCAAGAGGCCCCACCCGGCGATGGCGAAGACGATATTGGGCGCCCACATCGCCAAAGTCGGGGCGAGATAGCCGCGATCGGCCAACTCTTCGCCGCCGATGAGAAACATCCAGTAGATCCAAAAAAAGAACAGACTAACGCCGACTGAGACCGCCGCGCCGCGGCGGCGGATTAGTGCGCCCAAGGGGGCGCCGACCAGCACGAAGACCAGACAGGCGGCGGGGATGGAGAATTTCTTGTGGATCTCGACCTCAAACTCGTTGATCCGCGCCTCGCGATTGTCGATGACCCGCCATTGTCTGCGCACTTCCTCCGCCGTCTGTTGGGCTTCGCGGTCGAGGTCGAAGGGAGCGTCGGCGGTGGCCGTATTGCCGGTGGTGTCGATCAGATAGTCGGCTGGGCGTTCCAACTCGTCGGGTAGCTGGCCGGTGTGGAGTGCGAAGTAGCGCGCGACGGTCGAATCGAGGCGGCCATAGGCGCGCTGTTGCTCGCGGCGGCGCGCTGTGACGGAGCGGTACATGGTGCCGATATCCATTTCGCGGTCGCTGCGGAAGGACGAATTGCGGCGCTCGTAGCGGCGGCGCGGGTCCTTGATATGGAGCACCTGGCGGGCGAAGGAGCCGTGGAGGAAGTGCTCCTTGGTGCCGGATTCGATGCGCAGCAGTTGGCCGTCTGCTAATTCGAGGCGGACATAGGAACCATCGCCGAAGAGCGCGATGCGGC
>JAYYUU010000153.1:0-6220 GCA_036343835.1 Candidatus Latescibacterota bacterium
AGTGCCGGCGGTGAGACCAACTTCGCTGAAATAGCCCTGTCGGTTGTCGTAGAGAAAATTCATATTGCCATCATTGGCCACGTATATATCGGTGTCGCCGTCGAGGTCGTAGTCGGAGAAGGCCACGCCCAATCCCCGTCCTGCAAGGGTGATGCCCGCTGCGGCGGTAATATCGGCGAAAGCGGTTCCGTCGTTGCGGTAGAGGATGTCGGTGACGGGGTCGTAGACATCGGGTTGGCAGTAGGAGCGCACCTGGCCCTGTTTGCAGACGGGATTGTCCTCCAGTGAGAAGCGCACGTAGTTGGCGACGAAGAGATCAAGGTCTCCATCGGCGTCGTAGTCGAGAAAGCCGGCGCTGCTGCCCCAACGGGGGTCGCCGATGCCGGTCGCCGCGCTCAAGTCGGCAAAAACGCCGTCGTCATTGCGGTAGAGGGCGTTGGGACCGTAGTTGGCGACGAAGAGGTCCTGGTCTCCATCGGCGTCGTAGTCGGCCGCCGATACTCCGAAGCCGTATTGCGGATCGGCGAGGTTGGTCGTCGGGGTGACATCGGAGAAGCGGCCGTCGCCGCCGTTGCGATAGAGCCGGTTGACGGGAAGGGGATCGGGTGGATAGCCCTTCAGGTAGGTGCCGTTGACCAGGAAGAGGTCCATCCAGCCATCGCCGTCGTAGTCAAAGAACGCGGCCCCACCGCCGAAGGTCTCGACGTAGTAGTAATTTCCCGAAAAGCCATTGTAGTGGGCGAAGTCAATGCCGGCTTCTGCAGTGACCTGGACAAATTGGATCGGGTCTAGCGGGGGCGCAGTGGGCGTTTCGCTACACGCTGCGAGGAAGCACGCCAGCCAGAGGCCACAGGGGGGCAAGCGGGATGGGGGCGGATGAGGAGAGAGGCGCATATAGTGGGACCGCTAAGAAAACTGGGCCAGCAGGATCGCCAGCAACAGACCCAAGTAGATCCAGCCCGTGAGCGCCTGCAGATCGGCCAGCAGGCGTATCGGTCCGGTGAGGCGCAACGGTGAAGCGTCGCAGCGGATAAATGTCTGTAGACTGAAGAGGAGACAGGCGGCCAATGAGGGCGACGTATCGCCGTGCGGCATTTCGATGGCGTCACGGCCCAGTCGGTAGGCCAGCCCGAAGAGGAGCACGATGCAGATGGCGCTACCGGCGAAGTGGGTCGGGTCGGTGCCGTAGCGAGTGGTCGTTTGCAGCAGTGAGAGCGCGTAAAACTCTGAGTCGGTCCAACTCGCGTGCTGGCGGCGGCGTTCCATCCATTCGACGAAACAGGCGTCGGCATCGCGCTTGAGGCCCTGGGCATGTAGCTGGCGGCGCAGGGTTGCGTAGACGGGTTCGAGATCGTCGAGGGCGAGCGTATCGGCCGCGGCCAAATGCCCGGCTAACTGATGCCAGCGGACCAGGATGTGCCGGTAGTGGGTTTGTTGCAAGTAGAGGCGGGCGGGGGCTGCAAAGGTCGAATCCGAACTTGCGGGGCGTTGTAAATCGAGGAGTTGTATACTGGCACGGCGCAGATCCAGCGCCTGGTTGAAAATGGCGTCGAGGCGCAGGTCACTACGGAAGGTGCCGTCGGTGAAATCGGCTGTTTTTCTGAAATAGGCGCCGGCAAAGGTGGCCTCGTCGGCGCAGGTGACGCGGTTGAAGAGCGCGGGCTGCGCGAAGATGAAGCCGGCGAAGGCAACCGGACCTGTAAAGGTGCTGCGATTGAAGGCGATCTCGCCGTCGGCGCGGGCGGTGGCGAACGTGGTTTCAGCGGCGAAGCGCGCGTCCCAGAACAGCGCACGGCCACCAAAGCGGGCGCCGGCAAAGGAAGCGCCTTGTTGCCATACGGTCTCTTTGAACGAAGCCAGGTCGGCGAAGGTGGCGTCCTGGAAATCCGCGCGACCGCTAAAATGGGCCTCGTCGAAGTAGGCGGCGTGGTCGAAGGCCGTGCGGTCGAACCTATTTTCGCGGCCGGCGAAATCGGCGGCAACAAAGGAAGCGACGGCGGTGTAGCGGCTGGCGGAAAAATTAACTCCGCCGCGAAATTCCGCCTCTTTAAAGGTGGCGTGTTTAGGGAATTGGCCGGCGCTGAAGTCGACGTCGGCGCTAAAGCGACTGCGCTGCAGCGAAAGGCCATTGGCAAAGACGGCCTGGCGAATGTGAACGGGGGCGACGAAGACCACGCCATTGAGCGCGACTTCGTCGAGAAAGTGGATATCCTCTAAGTCGAGTGGGGCATATACGGTGTCGAGAGTGGCGAATAAACGACCCTGGAAAGCGGTGTGGCGATAGGTGATCGGGGTAGCGGCATTCCGGCCGAGTTGCGCGATCAGTGTTTCGATCGGATGCAGCGTATAATGCTGGCCGTCGATGGTGGTATCGCGCGGTGCAGTTTGTGACTCGGCCGATGCGGCAAGCAGCAAGCACAAAAGTGCCATGAGGATGAATACAGGGATCGGTTTATTGCTCCGGCCAAGGGTTGAATGGCAGAAACAGATATAAATCAGGCGTTTCATATTATTTGCTGGCCATTGTGTCCACACTAAAACATAAAAAACTACTGAAGCCGCAATTAAGTTATTAGAAATATTGCAGTTTGACATGAGGCTGATCGGAGTTTTTAGTCGGCTGTGCGGATGGATAAGGTATTGAACAGCGGGACAAATAACAATATAATACAGGCTCTAAGTAGATAATCAGACATATTGTTGGCATTTTCAGCTATTTGGGATCGTATGTTATTTCTATTTCTTAACAGATATCAAATATATATTATAATATTGTTAGCTCTTGCGTATTAAGTACTTATTGGACGAAGTCATCGCCATAGGGCAGGTATGAGACGGGTCAGCTTTTGCATTAGCGTGATATGGGCCTTGATTGGTCCGCCGGTCGCAGCCGAAGTCATTATTGTCGGCGGCGAGATCGGGCGCGATTGGCAGAGTGGGGGCGGCGAGATCTTGGCGCAGGTCATTCGCAGCGATCAGAGCGTCGAAAACACCAATGCGCCGGGTGGTGTTATCGCCTTCTCGCCGGAGGGCTTTGCCAACTGGATTTTTCCCCAGCGCGCCGATACCACGCTGAATATCGCCCTCGGCGCCAATTCCGCTGCCCGTGGCGGTTCGATCACTTCGCCCAATATTCGGAGCATCCGCGGCGAACTGCCCAAGATCATCGACAATGACGGCAGCACTGGCATGGATCTGCGGCTCAGCGCAGGGGCTAGTAGCGCGCGGGTGCTCGGGCTGATTATCGACCTCGATCTGGGGGCTCGCTTCGGGCTCGATCGCTTTCGCTTCTTCCCGCGCAATGCGGCCCCCGAGTTCCCCGCACCGCTCTTTCCCTTCCAGAACGACTTCATGCGCAGCTTTGAGATATTTATCAACGACGGCACTCCGGAGACCAAACTCGAAGGCGTGCCGATCCGCCAGAGCGTGGCGTTGGTGGGGCAGAACGAAGATCAGGTGGTGGATATCCGCATCCCGCCGCAATACGTGCGCTTCGTGCGGCTCAAATCGCTGACGGCCACCGGTTTCGACATGGCTGAGTTCCAAGTCTTTGGCACGGGTTTTGTCCCCGAGGCCGTATATGTTTCCAATATATTTGACTTCGGCGATCTGGCGCTATTGGGGAAGTTGCGCTGGCTACAGCAGCAGGTCGGCGACGAGCAACTGTCGCGCATCACGGTGCGCACCCGCACCGGCGAGGATCCGGGCACAGTGCAATTCAACAAAGTGCGCCCCGGCGAGAAGATCTTTCGCGTCGGCGGCGGCAATGCGGTGTTGAGTTCGGACGGGGCCGGGTTCAGTAGCGGGAGTGTGCGAAACGGGGGGCTGGGGGTAGGCAGCGACGAAGTGCCGTGGAAATTCGCCGGCGACGTGGAGGACGAAGAGCTCAAGGCATTGGTCGAAAACGTACTCGACAACGAGACGGTGCAATTGCGCGACGCGATCCAGGCATTCAACGCGCTGTCGCGGCAAGAGCAGAATCAACTGGCGCTGAGCGAGGCGGATTATCGCAAATTGGGCTCGGGCGACCGGGGCACGATCCGCAACGACGTGGACAATTGGAGCGAGTGGTCGCCACCCTACGCCTTGACCGCAGTGGCGCAACTGGCGGAAGAGGGCGCCGGCGTGCCGATCGTATCGCCCGGTCCCAGACGCTACTTCCAGTTTATGATCGAGTTTTTCAGCGACGAATTCGAATCGGCCATCGGCGTCGGGGGCTTGGCCTTCGACGTGCTGACCTCACCCTTCGCTGAGGAACTGGTGGCCGAGATCGTGCCGCGGACGGCGGCGGTGGGCGAGAGAACGGACTTCACCTATGCGGTGCTGGCCAAGTTTCGGCCGGGGCAAGATCGGGGTTTTAATAGGTTGCAGGTCGACACGCCCCTCAAGGTCGAGACGGTGGGGGCGATGCGCATCCGGCGGACCGACGGCACGGTGCTGGAGACGGATTTCACCGACGCGGCTTTAGACCAGTTGCCGGTGCGGCAGGGCGATTTCGCCATCGTCGAGGCTGGAGAGTCCAGCATCGTCTTTGAGTTTCCCATCGTCGAGGAGGACGGCACCGAACTGCTGGTGACCTTCGACAATAGCGTCTTGCGCTTTGGCACCACTTTTAGCGGCCGGGCGCTCAATACCGAGACCAGTGAACTGCTGGGTCAGAGCGTGGTGGCCGGCAACGCGGCAGATCTGGGCTCGGGCGATCCGGATGTGCAGCCCTTGGGTACGCCCTTCGAGGGCAATCTGTCGGTGGCGGTACCGATCTCGGGTGACTTGCTGATCAATGTGGCGGCCGCACCCCGGATCTTTACCCCGAATGGCGACGGCGTCAACGACCGGGCTCTGATCCAATACGATCTGACCAATGTGGGCAGTCCCACCGGGTTGGCGGTCGTGGTCTACGATCTGGCCGGCCGACCGGTCCGGCGGCTCTACGACGACCTCGACAGTAGCGGTCGCTTCGCCCGGGTCTGGGACGGGCGCGATGATGCCGGCGGGGTCGTGCCCCCGGGCAATTATGTGTTCAGCGTGACATTGGCGGCCAAGACCGGGGAGCAGCGGGCCTTGGCGGCAGTGGGTGTGGTGTATTGAGGCGAGAGATGACGGCAGACAGCACACAGGGAGAGATCAGGTTGAAGTTAGCGCATACTATAGCCGCCCTGGCGGCGGTCGCCCTTTGCGTTGGGGCCGCGTTGGGGCAGGATTACGGCAGCCGGCTGGGGGTGCAGCGTGGCGGGGCCGTCAGCTTCGAGCCCCAGGGCCCGGGCGTGCTCTTCGGCGCGCTGGACCCGGCGGTCAAGAAGTGGTACGTGCCGCAGGAGCTCTTCACCGACTACGGCTGGCGGCAGTGGGAGTATTCCAACTACGCGCAAGACCCCTATGAGCGCTATGTCAATACCACTCGCGAGGGCGACTATTTCTACGATGTCTACGGCAACTTCACCACCCGCGGCTGGCTGATCTACGACTGGCGCCAGTTCCAACCGCAGCCTTTGGGCAGCGGCATCTTCCAGAGCACGCGTTTCAATCGCTGGTTCAACGCGGTGACGATCAGCGGCGATTCGCAGGGCCAGTACAAATACGCGATCACCGTCGGCGATCGGATCCGCACCACCCTGACGCCGATGACCTTTTCCAAACCCGATTTTAACGGGGTGCAGATCGACTTCGCCTCCGACAAATATCGGGCGACGATCCTGGCTTCCAGAGTCAGCGAGCCGATTCGCGGATCGTCGCAGACATCGGGCGGGATCACCGAGCCGGTCACCCAGACCAATGTCACCTCGCTCTTCGGCGGCCGGGCGACCTTTCAGGTCGGCGACTTTATCGAGTTGGGCGCGACCCTGGTCGATGCCAGCAATGGCAATACCCTGCTCGATATGTTCAACGGCGATCTGGTCGCCGGGAGCCTGACCGCCGGGCAGTCGACGGCGCCGCTGACGGCGGTGGCCATAATTTTGAGCGACGATTCGCCCGCAGACGAGATCGGCGGCGCGGCGCTGTTTTCCCACGACGTGCGCATTACCAGCCGCGATTTCGACACCGGCAAGGAGACGATATTTACCCTGCAGGAAGTGGTCCGGCCCGGCGCCCGTTGGCCGATTATCTTTGGCGGCTTTCGCCGCTCTGGATTTTTGGCGGCGGACGGTCCCGAGCGGATCATCGTCAACTACGACTTCAACGACCCGGCCTATGTCGGACCGAATCCGACCAGTATCGTCAG
>JAYYUU010000154.1:0-5003 GCA_036343835.1 Candidatus Latescibacterota bacterium
CGCAGATCCTCGTAGAAATCGGAGAAACAGACCTGCTTGTGGAAGACCTGCGCCGGATTGGTGCGAAAGGGAAAGACATAGCTGGCGACCCCATTGCAGTGGCGCATCAAAAAGCGTCCGATCAGCGGATGGTCAAAACCCGAGCGCTGCAGCAAGGCCGGGCTGCTGAGCGCCCCCGCCGCCAGCACCACCAGATCAGCCGACAGCGCATGATCCTGTCGCGACGCCCCGTCCGCATATTCGACCCCCTCGACGCGCCTGCCCCGTTGCACCAGCCGCCGCGCCACCGCACCGACGACAATCTCCAGCCCTGCGGCCTGCGCCTGGGCCAGCACCGTCGCCGCCATGTCGTTTTTGGCCTCGACCTTGCAGGGAAAGCCGTCGCAGGTGATACAACGCAGACAAAGCGGACGCGAGGGGTCTGAAAAATTAATCGCCAGCGGAATCTTGAAGGGCTGCAACTCCAGCGCCGCTCCCGCCGCGTACACCCGCCGCGCCGGCTCGCTGAGCGCCACGGCATCGTGCGGATACCCCTCGATCCCCGGCGGCTCGTACGGGTCGCCCCCCGCTTCGCCATGCACCCCCAAAACCTGCTCGGCCTGCGCGTAATAGGGCACCAGGTCCGCATACAAAAAGGGCCAGCGGACAAAGTCCCCCGGCCGCAACCTGAGCGCAGCCCCGCCGTAGAATACCGAATTGCCACCGACGACCTCGTTGGGGTAGACCCGCTCGAAATCCCGCCGCCCGTATTGCTTGACCAAAATCGGCGAGACACCCCGATAGCGCTGTTTGAGCAGGATCTCGCGCTGATCCCAGTCCACATCGTCGCGCCGGGCCCACTGACCCCGCTCCAAAAGCGCCGTCTTGAGCCCGGCGCCCACCAGCGCACGAGCGACCAGCGCGCCGCCGAAGCCCGAGCCGACTACGACCGCGTCATAGTGCGGCGAGTTCATAGGCGTAGAGCACCGCCAGACCAGCGATGATCACCAGGGCCAGATAGTGGAATTTCTCACGGGTGTCCAATGCCTCCTGAATGCGGGCGAGACCGGGTTGAAACTTCCCCGACATATTGCGCTGTATATAGGTCTTATAATACTCGACCGCAAACCGCTCCAACCCGCCATTCATATAGACCAGAAAACCCAGCGCGATCGGGTGTTCCGGATCGCCGAGAAAGTAAAATAGCGGACTCAAGACGGCCAGCACCGCCCCCGAGCGCTGGAACTTGAGCCACTTAAACCCCTCGAAAGGCGCGTCCTTATACGCCCCCCCCAGCGCCACGATACATCCGGTGCCATACGCCGTTGCCCAATAGGCCCAGAAGCTCTGCAGCGGGATTTCGACCAGCAAAAATGCGAAGACAATGGCGATGATCACCACCCCCGCCCCGTAGCGCAACAGATCGCTTTCGACGTGGCGACCGAAGAAGGTGATCCGCGAGGGCACGAAATACTTCTGCTGGTCTTCGCTGCGGAAGAAGCCCTTGTAGATCTCCGCTAAAAAGCGCTCGATGCCCATGATCAGAAAAAAGACCTGCACCAGGCCGAGGTGCTGGAACTTGGCGCTGAAATAGGACACAAAATAAAGCGGCAGGAAGATCGCGATGTGGAAGTAGATGCTGCGCGGAAAGGTTTTGGCTTTGAAGCCTTCGTAGGGGGAGTCTTTGAAGGCGCCCCAGAGAGAGGTGTAGAGTCCGGAGATGAGCGAGGTGACGAATGGGATGGTGAAGGTCATAGGTTTGTTATGCGGTTGACGGTTTGGTTGGGGGTCGAATGAATATTAACGGGAATGTCTCCCATTTATTTAAAAAAGCCCGGGTTACGGATAGTCCATCTCCCCAGGCGGAGCGTAGGGTCGGGGGTCTGCCGGAGGGGAAATTTATAGCAAGGCCTTTGACTGGAGTCTAGCGTCCCACTCCCGCCCGTGCCTTAAGGCGACCGATCAGGGAGCGACGCTGCTCCGCCCCTCCGCCGCTGGGGGGGCCGGCCTATTTTTACCCGGCGGCCCACCCCCGACCCGAAGCGTGAGACGCACCCGACACCCAAAGACCCACCCTGCGAATACAACCCACCAATATTAGTCCCCCACCCCCCATTCGGCAAGACACCCCCTTGCTGCGCCATCATTATATATTATCGTCACGAGCTACTTTATAAATCAACAGGGAGCCCCTATGCGACTCGGCGTTGTCGGCATGCTGCCCGCAGATTTTCGCGAAATCACCAACGAACACTTAGAGGCCATCAAGGCGCTCAACCTCACCGGCGCCGCCTTCCACGCCCCCGGCGACATGCTCGCCGCGGTCACCACCAAAGAGTGCCACAAAGTCCGCGACACCATCGTCGCCGCCGACATGGTACTCCCGCAATTCGGCATCGGCTTCTCCGAGTGCCTCTTCGACCCCGACCGGGCCATCCGCGACCAGGTCACCGGCAAAATAGAACGCGGCATCGAAGTCGCCCGCGACCTCTCAGCTCAGAGTTGCCTGATCCGCACCGGCAGCCTCAATCCCACCGGCTCCTATGCCCCGGCAAAGGAAAATCGCACCTCCGAGGCGCGGGCCCTGCTGGTCGATACCCTCAAACGCCTCGCCGCCAAAGCCGAAATAGCAGACGTGACGATCGCAATCGAGACCCACGCGCTCACCATTATGGGCTCGCCCGAAATAAACCGCGACGTATTACAAGCAGTCGGCTCCGAGCGGATGACCGTGGTCATGGACTTCGTCAACCACTTCCAAAACCTCGACCAAGTCTACGACAACACCCTGCGCCTCCAGCACATCTTCGCCCTTATGAGCCCCATCTCCACAGTCGGCCACATCAAGGATATCAAACTCTCGCCCGGCCTAGTGCTCCACATCGACGAGGAAGTGCCCGGCGAGGGCGAGCTCGACCTGAGTCTAGCGCTCAAGCTCTGGCACGATGACCACCCCGACGGCTACATGCTCCTCGAGCACCTGCCCAACGAGAAATACCCGCAGGCCGCCGAAAACGTCCACCGCATCATCGCCGACGCCGGCATCCCCCTACACTCATGCGCAATAATAAAGTCAGGATCACCCAATCCCGCATCGAAATTCGCTATACAGTGCAGAAAGAGGGCGCTCGCCCCAACGGGCTGCACTACGACCCGGCAGCTGACCAGCTCTTTATCGTCGATCAGAGCGACGGCGACCTGATCACTGTCGACGACCCGCGCGGCAATCCCCGCGCAAGCGTCTTTAAAGCCAATTCGGGCAAACCCAGCGGCGTTGTCCGCACCGATTTCGGCGGCCGGGACACCCTCTTTATGGCCAGCACCTACAACCTGGCCCTGACCCAGGTGCGCGGCGATGAAGCCGTCGAAGTCGACGTCCGCGGCGTCGGCACCGGCATCGTCGACTTTGCCCAGGACCTGGTCAACGGCACCCACACCGGCTATCACGGCCTCGAATGGGACGGCGAGCACCTCTGGGCCTCGTCGCCGCCGGGCAAGGCGATCTTCAAAATGCGGCTGGCAGAGACCGACATGGGCACCGCCATCACCGAATGCTCGTGGTTTCCCGTCGCCTTCGGCAACCGGCCGCACGGGCTGGCCTGGGCCGATGAGGCCAAAACCCAACTCTGGTGCAACGATACCACCCTGCACACCGCCTATCGCTACGACATCGCCACCGGCGCCTGTCGCGAAATTCTGGTCCTGCCCAAAGACGCACCCGACAGCCACGGCATGACCATCGTCGACGGACACCTCTGGTATTGCGAAGACCTGGACTCCGGCCGCATCTGCGAAGTTATTCCGCTTTAACTCAAGGAGAGTACTACTGATGATCAACCCCCACGGTGCAGACGAACTCAAACCGCTCTACGTCGAAGACGACGCGGCGCGTTCCCAGCTAGCCGCCGCCGCCGGGAGCCTGCCCTCCATCCCGATCTCCTCCGGAGCGGCTGCCTCGGCCGTCATGCTCGGCTCGGGCTACTTCACGCCCCTCGACGGCTTTATGAACCTCGCCGACGCCAAAAGTGTCGCTGCCGATATGAAAACCGGCTCCGGCCTGCTCTGGCCCACACCCGTCGTCAATATTGTCCCCGCCGACCAGAGCCCCGACGGCCTTGGCCCCGGCAGCCGCATCGCCCTCAAAGATCCCAATGTCGACGACCACCCGGTCATCGCCATCCAGGAAGCCACTGCGATCGAAGTCCTCGCCGATGCCGACCGCGATCAGATCATCAGCCAGGTCTTCGGCACCGACGACGAGGCCCATCCCGGCGTCGCCGCGTTCAAAGCTTCCGGCGACACCCTCATCGCCGGCCCGATCCAGGTGCTCAACTTCTCCTACTTCCCCGGCGACTTCCCCGAGACCTTCCGCACCGCCGTCGAGCTGCGCGCCGAAATCGCCGAGCGCGGTTGGAACAGGGTCGTCGCCTTCCAGACCCGCAATCCCATGCACCGCGCCCACGAAGAGCTCTGCCGCATGGCACAAGCTGCCGTCAACGCCGATGGCATCCTCATCCACATGCTCTTGGGCAAGCTCAAGCCCGGCGATATCCCCGCCGACGTCCGCGACGCCTCGATCCGCAAGATGGTCGAGCTCTACTTCCCGGAGAACACCGTGATGATCGCCGGCTATGGCTTCGACATGCTCTACGCCGGGCCGCGCGAGGCCGTGCTCCACGCCATCTTCCGCCAGAACAGCGGCTGCAGCCACCTGATCGTCGGCCGCGACCACGCCGGCGTCGGCGATTACTACGGCGCCTTCGACGCCCAGACCGTCTTCGACGGCATCGGAGACGACGCACTCGAGATCGAGATCTTTCGCGGCGACCACACCGTCTGGTGCAAGAGCTGCAACGAGGTGGTGATGATGCGCGACTGCCCGCACGAGGGCGACGACTACCTCTTCCTCTCCGGCACCCAGGTCCGCGAAATGCTCGCCACCGGCGAGGCGCTGCCGCCGGAATTCGCGCGACCGGAGGTGGCTGAGATTCTTTCGGGGTATTACCAGCAGGAAGCCGCCACCG